>JAITJY010000354.1 GCA_031278675.1 Bifidobacteriaceae bacterium | reverse complement strand
CGACTCGCCCGCCACCGCCGCCCCAGCCCTGGCCGGAGCCCCGGCGCCTGGCTGGACCTGCGCCGCGCGGGAGAGGATGACGCGGCGCCAGCGGTCGGCATCGGGCTTGGTGAAAAACGCCAACGACAAGGCCGAATCGGCGCCGCCCGCCGCTTCGATCTTCAGCGCCACCAACCCAAACAAGCGCGAGACCAGCGTGTGGATCGTGTCAACCGACCGCACCCGGTCGAGGCGGACGTGCCGCCGCACCCGGAAAACCAGGCCACTGACCAGTTGGATCGAATCATCCGTGACGCGGAAGCGGGCGCGGCGCCACGCAGCCCAGGCCCCGAGGAACACCATTGCCAGCACCAGCGCAATTGCGGCCAGCGGCCAAGCCAGATCGATTCGCCGGGCCACATCGCGGACCGATTCCCAATAATCGGCGCTCGCGTTGATGGCCAACGCGACCAGCGCAGCGAACCCAATCCACGTCTTGAGCAGGGGAGTCAGGGGGTGGAAACGATTCCACTCGCCGCCCTGGTCGGTTTCGACCGCAGACGGGCGGCGCGGCTTGGCGGTGCGGCTCACAACCCGGCCATCCGGGCGTCACCCAGTTCGGCGAGCCGGTCGCGCAGGCGCGCTGCCTCGTCCGCCTCAAGACCCGGCAAGATGGCCGTCAGCCCATTGGCAGCAGTGTTTAGCTTCAGTCTGGCCAGCCCAAACGCGCGGTACAGCGGGCCGGCGCCCACGTCCAGGTACTGCAACCTGCCGTACGGCACCACCGCCAAAGTGCGAAACAGGATACCTTTGCGCACAATCAGGTCAGTTTCGCGTTCCACGTAGCCAATCGCCCGCACCCGCCGCGGGATCAGCCACGCCGTCCAAGCCCAGCCGGCCAGGCAGATCGCCGGTATCACCCCGAGGTCGATGTCGCCCGTCACCACCAGCGCCACCGCCGCGGCAAGTGAGGCCGGCCCGAACGCGATTGCCGCCGCGACCTGCCACAGCCCCGACAGCTTTGGGCTGACCCGGCTCCACGGCAGGTCCGATGGGTCGAACAGCGGGTCGCCCGATGCGGCGGGGCGCCCGGCGGGATCGTGCGCAGCGCGCCCGGCGGCGGTCGGCTGTGCGGGCCCGGCACCGTCCACGGCGTGTGCGGCCGGCTGTGCGGGTCCGGCATCGTCCAGGGCGTGTGCGTCCGGCTGTGCGGGCACGGCATCGTCCACGGCGTCTGCGGTCGGCGGCTGCGGCCCTTCGCCGGGCCCCGACCAAAGCGGGGGATAGGTTGGGCTCACGTGCACCATCTTCGCAGACTTGTTGACCCGCCGAGGCGGCGCGCCGCGCCCTGCGCGAACAATGCGGCCACCGGGGTGGCGCGGGCGCTAGGGTGGCTGAGTGTTCACTGGAGCCCTTCAGGAGTTGGTCGATGAACTGGGGATGCTTCCCGGAGTTGGGCCCAAAGGAGCCAGCCGGATCGCCTTCTACATCTTGAACGCGCCCGCCGAGGAAGTTCAGCGGCTGACGGCTGCCCTCAGTGCCGTCAAAGAACGCGTGCGCTTCTGCGAGCGATGCTTCAACATCTCGGAGGACCCGCTGTGCGGGATCTGCCAGGACCCGCGCCGGGACCAATCATTGCTGTGCGTGGTGGAGGAACCCAAAGACGTGATCGCCGTTGAACGGACCCGCGAGTTCCGTGGCCTTTATCACGTGCTGGGCGGAGCCATCGACCCGATCGGGGGGATTGGGCCGGATCAACTCCACATCCGCGAGTTACTCGCGCGCCTCGGCGCCGAACCGATCGGTGAAGTAATCCTCGCGACTGACCCCAACATAGAAGGCGAAGCGACCGCCACATACCTGGCCCGCGCCCTGCGCACCCTCGAAGTCCCGGTCACGCGGCTCGCCTCAGGCTTGCCTGTGGGCGGCGACCTTGAATATGCAGACGAGGTCACCTTGTCCCGCGCCCTTGAGGCGCGCCGCGCCTTCTAGCCCCACCCCACAAACTCCCTCCGCTTCGCTCCAAGATTTTGCGGAGACCCCGAGGAGCCCCACCCCACAAACTCTTTCCGCTTCGCTCCAAGATTTTGCGGGGACCCCGAGGAGGCGAAGCTCCGCTCAGGTGCAAAGGTTTCGGCTACATAGTGCGGCTAGCCCGCTGGGCGACGCGTCGGCGCAGGTCAGTGCGCTGCTACGGGGGCGAGGCTGGGTCTTGGGCGGACGGCATCGTCCATCGGTTACCTGCTGGGGCCGTCCGCGAGATAGCCAGGCGGGGGCTAGCCGATCACCGTGCGGCGGGCGCAACCCGTGGCTTGGCCGCGCGCAAGGTCGGTGACCACGCAGACCGCCGTCTCCGAATCCGTCACCACGACCTGCTGCAACGGGGTTTGGCCGGTGTTGGTAACGGTGTAGGTGAACCAGACCTCGGCGCCGACTTCGACGGAACCACCAGCCGGCACCTCGGTTGCGCCCGATCCCATAACCCCGTCATAGTTGGTGACGCCCGTCGGCACATCGGTCCACGCTTGCAACTCGATACCCACGGCGGGTTCGCAGGCCCCCGGCGCGCCCACGGCCACCACCCGTGAATACTGCGACGATTCCGGCTGGGTGCCGCTGGGCGATGTCCCCTGGGTTTGGACCCTGATGCGGCCGGCGGCGGGTGGCAGCGCATCCAACGTATAGGTGCCAGGCGTTGCCAACCCTTTCAATGTGCCGAGGTAAATCTCGGCCGTGATCCCGGCGGTCCAATAAACGTCGATGTCGACGGGCGCAGTGGGCTGCAAAATGGCGTTCGCTGCGCTCGCGTGCAGGTCAATCGACAAACGGCAATCGGCGACGGTGGCAGCCTTGGGCCACCAGGTTCTGATGCCACGATTGGAGCCACGGCCGTCATTGTTGACCATGACATTCGTCGAGGACCCGCCTTCTTCGCCGGACGTGCCATAAGGATCATCGTCGCTTTCAGTGGAGCTGGAAACCGAGCTGGTCTTGGCCCCGAAGGTGTTGCGCTGAACACTGACCGTGCCCGCGCTTAGTAAGTCGATAGTTTGGGAGTAGCCGTCGAAATAGTTATCCTCGATATACAAGCCCGATGCCGTCTGCTTATCAGTTTCAGTAGCAGATTCGGAGCGCCGGAAATAGATGGCGCCATTTTGCCTGTAGATGTCGACCGACATGTGGTTGTCGAAAATGTTACCGCGAATATAGAACGGGCCAGGGAGAGTGGCGTTTGCGGGCAGTTCGACAGTGGCATAAGCTCCGCTTCGCGTGTCCGTGAACTTGTTATCCTTCACTTCCCAGTTGGACAGCGCTCCAGCGGATGCAGCATTAAGGGGCGCGGACTCGGTGCCGGAGGTCCGCCAGAAGTTGCGAAACTCGGAGTTTTTGAGCGTCAACCCGTTCACCGCAACGCTGTTGGTGACAAATAAGCCGTTGGAAGAACAACCCGTACCGCTGGCTACATCACATTTGGCGCTGCTGAGGGTTTCATTATCGATGATCACATCCGAGATAGTGATGTTTTCAATCACCCCGGTTGGGTCCGTGCCAAACTTGGTCAGTGCTATCCCGCCGGAATCCTTTTCGCTGGCCTGGCGGCCCATGGTGTACTGGCTGATCGTTATATCCTGAGCGCCCGCCATGATCACCACCTGCCGGTTGGTGTGGTTGTTGGCACTCTGGATGGATTCACCTCCGGTCAGGGACGATCCGTCCGAATTGGCCGAGAAGACAAACACCGACTGGTAAGAGAACCAATTGCTGAAGTTCTTCAGTTCCACGTTGGGGGCGTCCACCGCCAGGGCTGCGATGGTCGCTATCTTTGTGTGGGCGTCCCCGCTTGCCGGGGCCAGTCCCAGGCGGTTGCCCAGGTCTATTTCCATTGGCCGCTCCACGCAGAAGACCGCGCCCGTGTCCCAGGGCGAGACAGTGCCAACCTCCGCGACCTCGTCAATTACGGTGGGGAACAGGATTGTGCCGTCTACATCCGCTTCGATCAGCACGTCAATGGTGGACGCGATCCCGTTCGCCGTTTCGATCGCCCGCTTTAGCGTGCAGACGTCATTTCCGGTGCAGTCGCCGTCCATGTTGAATTCCGTCGAATTGACGGTCAACACCACCCGGGTTGGATCGGGGGCGTTCTCCGCCGCTGCTGGGCTGGTCAGTGCTGCACCGGTCACCAGCAACACGCCGACGGCAGTCGCCACTGCGGCACGGCCGCGCCCGTGGGTCCACCTCCATCGCCTGTGCTGTCTCACTTGTACCTCAACACGGCCCCGGCCTGTTCTTATTCCGCACCTCGCTGGACCGTGCCGTCAGCCGCACCACCAGGCCGCTTCGACGTCTTGGATGAGTCTCGCCACGACTGCTTCTTCTTCGAGGGCGATTCCCTCCAGAGCCATGGCGTCCGCCAGGGCTGGATCCCAGGGGGAGGCGGTCGGGTTTGGCCCCAGACGAGCGGGGTCCGGACCGCATCCGGCCTGGGCCAAAGCCTCCAGGTAGTCAGCCGCTTCGAACCGCCACGGCTGCCAGTCCACGGAGCGGCTCAAGCTGACTGCGATCTGTAGACCCGCCCAGTCGAAATCACCGTGGTAACGGACTGTGGCCCCGGCGGAGGCGACCAGTTGAATGAGTTCGACGGCGGCCAGGCTCGGCTGGCCGGCCACGCAGATCAGGCAGGCCGCCGCAGCGGTAGCGGTGGCGGGCGGTGCGCGCCCTGCGGCGCGCAAGGCGGTCGCTGCCGACTCCAGGATCGACGGGTTCTCACAGACAAACACCACAGCCGGGCCCGCCCGGCTGAGGGGACGGACTGCGCCGCTGCGCACCTGGTCCAGGGTCAAGACCAGAGGCATCGGCACGGCGCGGGCCTGCTCCAGCGCCACGGCGGTCGCCACCGCCTCTGGCGCGCCCAGACCGCCGCCAGGCACACCCAGAGCCAGGACCGTCGAAGCCAGGCTTGAGGCCAGAATCCCGACCTGACTCCAGGCCTGCCGGGAATCGGCACAGCCGGTCAACGCCTCAACCGCCCGGTTCAGGATCGAAGCCAACGGCCGGCCCCGGTCCAAGGCGTGAGCCTCACCCAGGACGCGGCGCGCGAAGACCGATCGCAGTTGACCCGGCGCCGGCAGTGCCTCCAGCACGCGGGCAGCACCCCCGAGCAGGTCAGCCGCAAGACCGGCGAGTTCAACCGGGTCCGGCTTGGTGCGGCCCTGCCGCCGGGCCTCACTGCGGGCGGCACGCTTCGCGCCGCCCTCGGCCAGCCACGACTCAAACCAAGGGCGCAGCCCAGGATGCGCCGCGAGGCCAGGAGCGAAAGCGTCCGCAGCGGCTTCCCAAGCCGCCGTTAGCCGCTGAGCGGCGGCGCGACGCACGGTGAGGGGGCCGCTCAACTGCTGGACGGCATCGGCCAAACCATCCGGCCACAAACCACCACGCAGCACCGCCTCAACCGCTCCCAAATCCACCGTCAAAGTCCCGCCGGCGCGCGGCGGCGAACCCAGCAGCCGCTGGACGGCGAGCCGCTGGTCGTGGGTTGGTGAACGCAGCGCCACACGCCCACTAAGGGGCGCCCCACCGGCGCCCGCGCCGCGTTCAAGCCGCTGCCGCACGCGCCTGACCAGCCAATCTGCGTCCGGTTCGCCGAGCAACTGGTGCAGTCGGCGTAGCTTGTCCACCCCGCTCACGGCGCCTCCCGGGCCCAGGCGAGCGCCTGAGACGGCGGCGGCGCGGCGGCCGTCTTGCCGGCGCCGTCCCAACTCCAGCGGCTGACGTGAACCGCGTTGACCCCTTCGCGACGGTTCAGGTGACAGATCGACAAGCTGGGCACGGTCGGATAACAACCCCACTCCCGTTCGGAGGTCATGACCGCATCCAGGTCGAACGCCGCGAATAAGCCCATGGCGCCGGCCCGGCCTTCGTTGTCGATTCCGGCGAACGCTTCATCCAGCAAGATCAGCCGCGGCGCAGCCGCGTTACGCGCGGTGGTGTAGTACGATGCCGCCGCCGCGAACAGCGGCAACGTCAACGTCAGCGCCCGCTCACCGGTAGAGGCCGGACCGGCGCCGGACACCCAATTGGCGCCCTGGGACCGCTCAATCTTGAAGGTGTGCCACCGCCGGTAGTCGAATGCGGCGCTGAGGTGCTCATCCCAACCGGCCTCCGGGACCTCCGCGCGTTGCGCCTCGATGGCCCGCTGCAGGAATTCGCCGATCAGGCCGCGTTCGGCCTCATTCCAGACCGCACCTGATCGTAAGAGCAGGGCACGCACCTGCTCGAAGCCGAGGGGTGCATCCGGCCGCGCCTGCCACCGCAAACGAATCTTCATGCCCGTCGAGGTGGCGCGTCCCGCCAACTCGCGGTTCAGTTCCTTGACCCAAGCATCTGCCTGGATCATCAGTTCAGCTAGTTGGTCGGCTGTGTCCGACATCAGATAGTTTTCCAAGATGGCGCGTTCCCGCGCCGACAACATCCGCTGGCGATCGGCGAGAGCCGTCGCCACTTGTTGCGCCAACTCGTCGGGGCCAATTTCCCGCTCACCGTAGCGCACGCGCACCTCTTCGCCGTCCTCTTGTTCCACCGCATCCAGCGCATGCGCATAAACTGCCAGCTCAGAACGCAGTTCGTTGACGGCCGCCGAGTTTTTGCGGCGGCAGGCATCCATCGCCGCAGGATCAATCGGGATGTTCGTCAAGGCCGCCTCCGCGCTCCGCGCCAATCCCACAACTGCCGCCGCCGAATCCAGTTGACCAATTGCTTGGTCAGGCAGAGCAATCCGCAGCAGGCTGGTCGCAGCGAAACGCCGGAGCCGCTCGAACGCCTCATCGCGGCGGCCGGTCGCATCATCCCGTCGCGCTGTGAGCTGTTCCAACGTGGCCTGGGCGCTGCCCAGGGCAACGTTCGCTTTCATCCGTTCCTGAGTGACCTCCTCCAGGCGGCGGCGCGCCTCAGCGGTGTCGGCTTCGACTTTCGTCAGTTCCGCCTTCAGTTCGGCCACAGCCGCACCGACGCTCTTGTTCAATGCGTCGAACCGTGCCTCTGCTTCAGCTTTGGCGAGTTCAGCCCGGTCATAGGCAGCCCGCCGCTCAGTGAGTTCCTCGGCTCGCTCTTCGGCTTGTTGGCGCGCCTGCGCCGCGCCGGCTTCCAACTCGGTGGCGCGGCGCACCGCGCCACGCGTCCGTTCCAATGCGACATTCAACGTGGCCAGAGCTTCGCGGAGCGCTGCCACACCTGCCACACTCGGCTCGATTCCCAGATCCTGGCCAGCTTGGTCAGCGACGTCCTGGGCGGTCGCGGCGTCCGCGAAGGCCATCGCGGCGGCACTGGCGGCACTGGCCGCACCGGTCTCGGCGGCGGCTTGTTCCCGGGCCGCCGCGCGGGCTTGATCAGCGGTCCTGAGGACACTTAGTGGCTCTTGGGTCGGAGTGCCGTCCCGTTCAGCTTTGATCCGCCGGGCGCGGCGGCGCACCGCCGCGATAGCCTCGTTCAAGCCGGCGATGGTCGCTTCGATTTCCGCCACGCGCACCTGAGCGGCAGCGATAGCGGCCAGCCGCTGCCGCTCCCGCGCCGCTGCCCCAACAAACTGCGCTTCTGGTTTATCCCAGCGGCCCATTGCCGAACCCAGGCCATATGACCCATCGAAAGCGACCCAGACCGGCCCCGACCCGCAGCCCAGGCCAATGCTGCCCAGCACCTGACGGACCACCTCTTGAGGGACCATCAGGTCGCCGCGACCTGCGGGATCAGGCACCAAGACCCCGTCCAGGGTTGGCCAGGACGGGCTCAGGGCGGCGCCCGGCGCACTGGGCGCCAACAGCAGATCGCCGCTCGCCGGATCAAGCACCGAGCCATCCGGCCTGATCAGCGCGTCAAGCAGTCCGGCAGCTTCCAGGGCAGCTTCTAGGCCAGCGCGGCTGGCCGCGTCACAGTTGTCGGCGAACTCCACCAATTCATAGAGCGGTCGCGCCGCCTCGGCCTGGTCAACTGCACGGCGGGTCGGCCGCCGTTCCGGGATCGGTGCTGCGCCAGCCTCAAGGCCGGCCAACTCCCCGCGCCACTTAGTTAGTTCCTGGTCCGCTTCATCCAGCGCCGCCTCCAACTCGGCTCGCTGACGCGCCACCCGGGTCAGGGCCTCGTCCGCGATCAGACGGAGCTGTTCGGCGAGTGGGAACTCCCAGCCTTCCGGGTCGCCCGCCCAACGTTCAACCCGCGTCAAAGCCCCGGGCTGATCCTCCACCGCCAATTCCTCCAAGCCTGCAAGGTAGCCCTCACAGGCGGCCAGCAGTGCTTCGCCCGCCTCGCGGGCTGCGGTGTCGGCTGCTTCGCGCGCGGCGCGGCGTTGCGCGGCCTCGGCTTCTGCGGCATCAGCCACCCGGCGCAGTTCAGCCGCCCGCTGCCGCGCCTCCTGCGCCCGGCTGACTGCGTCGGCTACGTGGTCCGCCTGTTTAGAGCGGCGGCGTAGCGCCTGATCCGCCGCAACGCGGTCAGCCACGGCCGGATCGTGATATTCGGCGAGCCCCGCGAGGTCGGCGGCGGCGAGCGATGCGCTGCGGGCGGCATCGGCCTCTGCGGTAGCCTCAGCCGCCGCTTGAAGAGCCGCAGTGGCCCGCCCGTCCGCTTGATCCGCCGCGACACCCGCCCGATCCCGCGCGCTAAGGGCCTGCGCGCAAGCTTCGCGGGCGGCTGCGGCCGCCTTTCCGGCCCGTTCCAAGTCGTGGGCCTCGCCCCAGGCCGTCGATTCCTGCAAGGTCTCACGCCGGGCCGCAAGTTTGGCGAGATCCAACCGGCCGGTGCGGTCGGCTGCTTCGAGGTCAATGATGCGCTGTTCAGCAGCTTTGACAGCCTCGCGTTCGCCAACCAACTCGCGCCCCAGCTCTTCATAGGCCGAATGGGCGCGGCGCACATCCTGCGCCCGGATACGCGATTGGGCTTGGGCGTAACGCCGGTGTTCGCGCATGAAGGACTTGACCGCGCGCTGAATCGCGTCGAGCTCCTCGACGCGCTGTTTGTCCTCGTCCAAGGCACGGAATGACTCGGCCAGGTCGGCCAGCACTTCTCTGGCGAGCGGCGGGCGCGAGTTCGTCAGGGCCTCCGCCAGTTTCGCCTCATTTGGTTTGATGGAAAGTTGCGGCTGGCGCAGCTGGATCAACAAGTCGATCAGCGTTTCATAGCGTTCGCGGCCCAATTTGAACAGCTTGTCGTCGATCGCCCGCCGGTAACCGTCCAAGTCGTTCTCGAAGAGTTGGCCCAGGCCGTCCTGGGTCACCTCCTCGCGCAGCCGTTCCCGGCTGAGGGGCATGGCAGCGGGATCAACTAGCTTCAGGTCCCCGATCCGCCGCCCGGTGGTGAAGAACCAGTGCCGGGTGATGCCCCGGCCGCGAACTGCTTTGAGGCCACAGCCCAAGGTGAAGTACTCCGGGACGCCGCTGGCGGCGTCAATGCGCCCAAATTCGACCCAGCTATAGCCGGTGCGTTCCTCGTAGTCCTCGGTGCCTTGCAGCAGCAGATTCCACTCCATCCGTTTGGAGCGGTCTGCGTCCGGCTCCAACCGGGCCGGGGCCAGGTGCCCGTCCAGCAGGAACGGTAGCGTCAGGGCCAGGACTTTCGATTTGCCGGTCCCGTTGTTGCCGCGCAGCAACAGCCGCCCGCCGCGAAACCAGAACTGTTCCTCGTCGTAGTAGTACAAGTTGACTAGGCCGAGCCGCAAAGGTTCCCAGCGGGCGCCGCTGGGCTGAGGCAGTTCGGTGTTCAGTTCTTCCACGCTCACTCCCCTCCCAATTCCATCAGATCGAACATGGGAGCTTCAGCACTCCGGGTAGCGCCGGGCGCCTGCCCAGCCCTGGATTTCGGCTCCGGCGGTTCGGGCCGGCGCGCCTGGCCGAAACGGAACCGCCGGATCGCGGGCAGGGCTTGCACGCCGTCACCGCCGCCGCCGTCGCCGTTGCCGCCGCCGTCGCCGTTGACGGCGACGAGTCCCAACGCTTCGAGTTTGGTGAGCGCATCGCGAACCAGCCCGCCGGCTGCCCCAGCCTCGCGGGCGCTGGCCCGCCAATAGGCCTTGTAGGCCTGGCTCCACTCTTGGACCAGCGCCTCGAGTTCCGCCAAGGTGGCTTTTGGCACCGCCGCCAGATGCTCCGCGACCAGCAAAGCGACGTGCCCGGCGGTGCCGGCCTCCGGCATCCGCAGGTCGGTTAGCCGGTCGTTAGGGTCGGTCATGGCGACGCCTTCCTGGCGGACCTCGGCTTCCAACCCGGTCAGGCGCGAGATGCGCCGGGTCAATTGGAGCCGTTGACGGGTGAAATAGGCCGCTTCTTCCTCCGGCAGTTCTGCGGTGTAGCAGACCGGGTCTTCCAGCAGGTGGATCGTCAAATCCCGCCGCATCGCCGCGTTTTTTTCCGAGTCGGTATAAGTTGGTCCTTTGGGGTGCAGCGCCGCTTCCAACCGGTCAATTGCGACCGGTCCTTCCCCCCCGCCCGATGCCGCCCGCACCGGCGATTCCCCCGCCGTCAGTAGCCGCGCCAAGACTCGCCGTTCCACGTCGTAGAGGGCCGCGTCGCCGCCCGACCGGATGAATGCTTCCTCGTCTCCGGAGACACGGCGTAAAGCACCGAGGCTCAACAGCAAGGTGATCGCGGCGGCCAGATCAGACCGTTCGTCACTCTTTTCGAACGTGAACTGGATGCCGCCCAGATCGCGGTCACGCGCCAAGCCAACCACCGCCTGCGCCAGGTCACCCAGGGTGGTCTGGGCGTCGGCGCGCTCCAGCGCGGCGGCTGCGAGACAGAACAGCACGTACCGCCGAGCGGAGAAGGGGGCACCGCGCCCCGGGCCCTGGGCCGCATGGTGCCCCGCGATCAACCGTGCCGTTGGTGTGGTTGGCACGATCTGCTTGTGCAAGCGGATCACCGCCGAATCGTCGGTCACCCGCCAGCCGGTGTTGGTGGAAAACCAGTCGCGCAGTTCCGGCAGGTGGCGACGCACCAAGCGGAAACCTTCGGGATTCGAAGGCGCATGGAGCAACGGTGTCATCAAAAGCTGCCGTGCTGCCCGCTGCAACTCGGCGTTGGCGGCTTCTTCGGCGGCATCGGCCAGGTAGCGCGCCGCAAACTCATCCGCGTGGGCCGGCCCCGCGCTCACGCCGCCACCCCCACACGCAACACGTCGATCAGGTGATCCGGGCCGCGCAGGGTCCCGGCCGGTGTGGCAATCACGGCGCGCTGCCCTTCGCGGGCCGCTTCGATCCGCACCATGACGCCGCCATCAGGCGAGGCAATCTCTGCTTGCGGGCCGTCCCCGAGGGCTGCGATCGCGTCGCCGACCAGGGATAACAGGAGTTCGAAGGCGTCAGCCGGGAGTTCGCCGAGTTCGGATAGGCGCGCCGGAGTGCGGGCGGCCAGCGACTCCAGTGCGTGGGCAGCCTGTTCGCTTTGGTGGTCCGCGCTGTCTTCTAAGAACTGGCGGGCGGCGGCCCGGTCTTTGATGCGTCCGCCCACTCCGCGGCGCTCGTAGGTGCCGGTGGCGCGCAGGCGGGCGCTGATCGCAACCGGGGGTGCGGTGGCCCACGGGGTGGTGGGGGGAGTTTCGCGGAAGTCGGCGTTATCCAAGCTTTCGGCGGTGATCGACAGGTGCCGCGGCGCCGTCAACCCGAAAGCGCAGCGCCATAGGCGGTGGCGCGCAGCCGCGCTGGGCAAGGCAGCGAACAGTTCCGCTAGTGCCAGGAAGTCGGTCGACCGGTCGGAGCGGCCCGATTGGCGTTCCGCGAGGGCGGCGACCACCGCCAGCAAGGCGGGTACGGCGGCCCGGGCTTTGTTGCGCAGGAGCAGGGCCTCCGAGGGGCGGTGCGGCACCGACTGGAACCAGTCGACGAGCCCCCGCCAGCGTTGGTGCCAGCGCCGCGCCAACAGGTCACGTTCCAGCGTTTCGTTCCCGCCGGACGATGGCGGCCGGTCCGCTAGTTCCCGCCCCGCCACCAACTGGCACATCCGGTCAACGGCGGTGGCGTCGAAGCTATCGAGTTGGGCGGCGATTTGCGGGCCGCGCACCACCAGATCTTGTAAGAACCGTTCAATGTAGCGGACCAGTTGGTCCTTGTAGGCGATGAACGCGTCGACATCTACGTCGTAGAGGTCGATTGAACGTTGGACCGAGCCCATGAAGGCGGCCGCGTTGTCCGCCAGGTCCCGGAAGATGCCGGTCAATGTGGTCAGACCGTTGTGGACCACGGGACCGTCGAGGGGGTCTTGGCTCAGGGCCAAGGCGAGCGCCGCCAACTGGACCGAGATGTTCTCCAAGGCGACCGCTTGGAGTTCGCCGCGTTCGCCTAATGCCTGGTCGAACACCTCGAGGGCGCGTTCTCCGGCTTCGCCCGGCCCGGAAAGCTGGTAGATCATCCGGCGCCGCCTAAAGTCCTCCAGGGTGGAAACCCGTGATGTGTCCGGGAACGCCAAGAGATTGCCCCATTCGGGCCGTGCCAAGGCGTCAAGAGCGCTGACTACGTCTTCGAGATCTGCTGGGTGGGCGGCATCGTGCAGCGCTTGTGCCACGTCTTCTGGGCGCAGGTGAACGGCGAAACGCTCCTTGGCGACGACGAATGCCCGCATGACTTGCCTATACAGGACAGCTTTCGGGGCCGTGACGTACGAGAAGGGCGAATAGCGGCCCGTGGGTCCATTTGACACGTCGAAGAGTCTGCCATGCCCCACCGACACTCTAAGACCGATCGGCGGGTAGGGGGCCCCGCCCGGCCGGCGAGCCGACCCGCTGGCGCGCGGTTTTTGGGCGGGTGGTCGGCACCGGATGGCGCCCTCCCGCCACCCGGCACCGTACCCTAGTGAGCATGCTTGAAACGACGGCACACCTGCTTGATGCCGCACCAACCACCTTGGCGCTACTCCCCGGCTGGCTCGATCCGGCCACTCTGATCAGTACGTTCGTCGCCTGGTTGGGGCCGTGGGCACTGGTCGGGGTGTGCGCAGTGGTGTTTGCGGAGACCGGCCTGATGGTGGGTTTTTTCCTGCCCGGCGACTCATTGCTGTTCACACTGGGTGTCTTTATTGGGGCGGGCACCGTCGGCGTGCCGCCGTGGTTAGCGTGCCTGACAATTGCGCTCAGCGCCGTCGCCGGCGACCAGACCGGGTATTGGATTGGCCGGGGACTGGGGCCACGGGTCTTCAACAAGCCTGACTCTCGGCTGTTCAAACAAGAATACGTCGACAAGACCCGCAGCTTCTTCGATAAGTACGGCGGCCGGACAATTGTGATAGCGCAGTATGTGCCGATAGTCCGCACCTTCGCCCCGGTTGTCGCCGGTGTCGGCAAGATGAATTATGTCCATTTTATCTCGTTCAACATTATTGCGGCCTTCAGTTGGGGAATCATCCTCCCGCTGGCCGGCATCTGGCTGGGCCGGTTCCAATGGGTCGGCGACAACATTGACCTCATCATCATCCTGATTGTGCTGTTGTCCATCACGCCGATGATTGTCGAATACCTCAAACACCGCGCCGCCCGCAAACGCGCAGAAACGAACAGCTAACGGGCGCGCGCGCCCATTAGGTTTCCAGGCCCAGATCA
>JAITJY010000345.1 GCA_031278675.1 Bifidobacteriaceae bacterium | reverse complement strand
GCCGATCCGCGAGGAGGTCATCGAAATCGCAGGCCACAAGCTCCTCGCCGAGCACGACGTGCCCCTAGCCGTCACCCAGGCGCTGAACGCGATCACCGCTGCGGCGGGGCGGGGACACTCAATTGAGCCAAGTCGGGACGCGGGATCATGGAACACCTCATCGCGTCGCTCGCCGTCGGCGTCCCAGCCGCACTGGACGAACTCCGCAAACTCGGCCGCACCCTCAACCGGCGAGCCGCCGACATCCTCGCCTACTTCGAGCGGCCCCACACCTCCAACGGCCCCACCGAAGCCATCGACGGCAGGATCGAGAACCTCAGAGGCAACGCCCTCGGATTCCGCACCATCGCCAACTACATCGCCCGGGCGCTCCTCGACACCGGCGGATTCAGACCCCGCATGCAGCCACTCCTCCACCGACCACTACACCCTCGATTGCGAAGAGCCGGTAAACTTCCGGGCCATTCGAAGAGCCAAGCCACGGTTCCCCCGGGGGATAGCAATTGCTCCGAGCACGAGTGCCGCCCATGCAATAGCCGACAGGATGTTGCACTGGGTATCGGTCAAATTCCACAGGTGCTGGGTCGCTTCAAGTATGAAAGGCACAAGTGGGGTGGCGATCAAGAATGGCGCCGTGGGGCTGAATGCTGAGAACATTGAATCCCAGAATCTGATTGATAATCTGCGCAGTCCATACCCGCATCCCGTCAATATAAGTAAACATTGGCCAGCCACAATGCACCATGCAACCGGCAACAGACCATGCGGGGCGCAGACGGCGATTCCGCCGATCATCAATAATCTAGGGAAGACCTCAGACAGGAGAAGCAGCCTCGGGCGTCCGCTTCCCACCAGCGTCCAGTAAATGATGTAGCCGGACACCTGCACAATCCCCGCGATACATAGCACAGATAGAACCGGCGCTATGCTTGCCCAGCCGGGACCAAGAAAAACCCTGACCGCGATATCAGCATTCATACCCAGACAGCTCAACCCGGCGGCGCATACGAGCGCCACCGGCGCGTGTACGCCGCGAACGACTGATAGGTGAGTTCCAGCGCCGGAATTCTGTCTGATCCGCGGAATGGCTAGTCGAGTCATCGGTGTGGCGACCTGCTGAACTGGCGCTGTCGACAATAAGACACTGCGGTTGAACGCGCCTACCACGGATGCGGGCTGCGTGTGTCCGAGGGCTATTGGCGCCATCTGGTTTGAGATTGCATTAAGGGTCGTCATAGCGAAGACCACGCCGCCAAACCTAAGAATCCTCGCCATGCCTGTGTGCATCCTCGGCATACCAGGCCGCCACTTAGCCCTTACAGTTAGGATTGCCAATGCAGTGATAGCAGTAGCGATTTGCTGTGCGACTAAAGCCATAGCGTTATGCAATACCATTGATGCCGTAATTGCGCTGGCCAAGCCCATAACCGTGGCGGTGACGTCCACCAACGCCAGGTGTTGAAATAGTCCAGCTCGGTTGGCCTCAATCCTAAACTGGGCGCTCGCCCCATTGAGCAAAAAAACAGGAGATAAGAGCCGACAAATAGACACGATCCGATCCGTCGCATAGAATTCAGCAACAAGCGGTGCAAGACCCGCAAGGAGGGCGGTCAAGATGGCGCCCACCGTCAAGTTTATCCAAAAGAGATTGCTCTTTTGGCCGACCGAAAGGGAAGGTGCTTGCAACGAAGCTAAGGATAGACCGAAGTCGCCGACGACGCGTGCTACTACAACTAGTCCGGCAACCATTGCGTAAAGTCCGAAGTCCTGCGGGGCCAACAACCGCGACAAGATTGCCACTGAAGCCACTTGCAACGCAGCAGCGACCCATTGACCCGTGAGAAGGGTAATACCTGCCCTCAGCCCAAAAGCGGGGAACCGGCCCGGTAAAGCCGGAGTGTGCGCCACCCTAAGCCCCCGATGTGCGGTGCGCGCTCCGCCACTCCGGGCTGTGATGCTTCGCTCTTCGTTGAGCACCAGCGGCGGATTGGTATACTTTCAGGTGGGCGTTAGCTGCGTCCTCCCATGACCGGAGATGCATAGCCGCAGGCCGCTCCGGGCGCGGGGTTCCGGCCCAAGCTAAGGCGTCCCTTAATTCGTCGGACGTAAGGGGTGGTTGGTAAACGCGTACCCATTCCCCGCCAAATTCGTCGAGGGACTCGACAGCGAGCCTTGAGTTGGGCACAAGTACAGGTGATCCACCAGCGAGCGCCGTAAGGAGCGAACCCGAATTCGTGATAGACCGAAACGGCAGGACCACCAGCGCAGATTCTTTAATAAAGCGCCATAGTGTGCCATCGTCAACGAATTCCAAAAACGCGGTGCAACGCGGGACGACTTTAGCCCTCTGCGCGATCTGACGACCGTATTCGTTATCTATTGGAGCGCCGACTACCGTCAGGGAGCCAGGTTCTGGAAGCCCTTGGAAAGCATCTAACAGTTGTTCAATGCCCTTGTACGGCCGAACCATCCCGAAGAACAAGATGGCCTCGGCCGAGCGGTTTACTGGCGTCGGCCCCCTTAAGGAGCCCCGGTACCAATCGCCGTAATTGCCCAACGGGATCACCACGCCGTCCCTGTCGCAGAATTGATCCTGAGTCCATTTCGAGTGGTGGATGCGAGTAGTTGTTCTCGACTCGAGTAGCTTTAGGATAAGGCGACCAACCATGGGTAAACTCTCATGCGGCTCAAGGTTATGTATAGTGCGCACCACGGGAGTTTGCGCGAGCGCCAAGCGCGCAATTAGCAAAAGGCATAGAAGTTGCTTGAGCAATCGTTTTGGCGCGCTGCTTGCCTTGACGAGCACCTCTGGCCAATGCACATGGAAGACATCGTAGGTCCCGAACAGCGCACAGCGCCATGAGAACGACAGTAGTGAGGCCCGACCGGATAAACTGGCCTCAAGTAAAGCAAAGGACGGATTCAAGATTCTTCCGGTAGATAACAGAACTATCGGTCTTATCCGCGCGTTGCCAGGTGGTGTCATCAATGCCGGACATCCTCCCCGCAGTTGGGACCACGGTGCCTGATCTCCGTTGCGGGCGCGGGCGTCCATGATGGAAGCTGACTGGTGCCGCTACTTTCTGCGAGCCAGTTATTCTCAATAGCTGGCATTCGCGGCACATCTGGGCGCTCGCGCCTTGGGGAACGCACCCTGAGTCCCACACTTGTGGCACTTAACGTTCCGCATAGATGGTTTGATGCCGTCGCGTCCTGCATCGCTACTCCTGTCAGTCTCTTAGGGCACCCGGTGCCACTTCCCCTGGAGGCCTTGTCCCTCAAATAGGATATTAGCGCGGATTTCCGCACAGTTTGTTCGGGCTTGAGTGTGGGGCTCGCCGCGCCCCAGTCGGGTCCCTGACCTGCGGGAACGGCCCAGACGGTGGCCGCCCTATAGGCCCTGAACAGCTGCTCCAGCGCGCATATTCGGGCCGTCCGCGCCCCGACGCCCCGCCCAACGCGCACCGACCAGCCAGCCGCAGCGCCCCCACCAGCCACGACACGCCGACCCGGCATCCCGCGCCGAACACAGACGACCAGGCAGAACAGGGGTATGACAGACAAACGAACCCCAGAAGAGGCGGCCTGGTTCACCTGCCCCGGACCCGGCGCCGTCAACCACCGCCACTACGAGGCGCTCCGCTCCTACTTCGTCGACCACCTCACCATCGCCCAAGCAGCCGCCCGCCACGGGCTCGCCTACTGGTCGATGGCGGGCCTGATCCGCGACCACCGCGCCGGGAAGACGGACATGTTCGCGCCCAGGCGCAAGCCCGGGCCGCCCAAGGGGAGCGCGCCCGCCAAGGACAGGGCCCGCGGCCGGGCGGTCGAGCTGCGCCGCGAGGGCCTGTGTCCGTGGGGGTGTCAAATAGTTTGTGTGTTGGAGTTTTCAAGGAATGAGGTATCAAGATGACTGTGACGATGAGTGATGATAGGCGCACTGCTCCGGCTAGGGCTGAGGTGGAGGCGATGATCGCGGATGGGGCGTTGGACGGCCTGTTCGAGCGGATCGATAGCCAGGACTTGCAGTTGACCGGCCCGGGTGGGTTCCTGC
>JAITJY010000326.1 GCA_031278675.1 Bifidobacteriaceae bacterium | reverse complement strand
CTCCGGACTGGGCACCGACTCAGAAGACCCGGACATCGGCGGTTGGGGCGACATCCGCGACGACGGCTGCACACCGCTGGTCGTGGCCACATCCTCCGAAAAAGTCAATTTGATGGATGAGTTGGGGGAGGCCTTCAAGGACTCCGAGCAGGGCCAAGGCCTCGCCCAATGCGCCACTGTCTACCCGATCAACGTCACCTCCGGCAAGGCCTCCGAGATCCTGTCCGCCCGCCCCGACGAATGGCCGATTGGCGCGCAGGAGCAATGGCCGGCCATCTGGTCGCCCGCCTCGACCATCTGGACTGACCGGGTGGTCTCCCTGGCCGGCGGCGGTTTTGTGGACGGCGCGGAGTCTTTCGCCAAGACCCCGGTGGTCTTCGCCATGCCGGAGGCGATGGCCCGCGCCCTCGGCTGGCCGGACCAAGAGATCGGGATCAAGGACTTTGAGGCCCTGGTCCAGGCCGGCGGCTGGGCCTCGGTCGACAAGCCCTTGTGGGGCGCCTTCAAGCTGTCGAAGACCAACCCGAACACCTCCACCACGGGGTTGTCCACCATTCTTATGCAGGCCTACGCGGCGTCCGGCAAGTCAGAAGGTTTGACGGCCGATGACGTCGCCGCGGCCGCGCAGTTCTCGCAAGTTTTCGAGTCGGCCGCCATCCACTACGGCGACACCACCGGCAAAGTGCTGCAAAGCCTGGCCGATTCGCTGGACCGGGGCGAGGCCAATTACGTCTCCGCCGTGGCCTTGGAGGAGACCAGCCTTTACAACTACAACCTGGGCAATCCGGACTCGCACACGGTTCAGCCGGGTGAGACGCTGACCCCGCCAAAGGAGAAGTTGGTCGCCGTCTACCCGAGCGAGGGCTCGATGTGGTCCGACAACCCGGCCGTGGTCCTGCGCGCCGATTGGGTCACGGCTGAGCAGACCACAGCCGCCGAGGCCTTTCTCAGCTTCCTGCACACCACGACCGCCCAGCAGATTCTGCCGAAATACGGTTTCCGGCCAGTCGACGCGAGCGTCGATGCGTCCGGCACTCTCAACGCCGAGGTCGGCATCGACACCGCCAAACCAGCCGTGACCTTGGAGAAGCCGGCTGAGGCGGTGGTCACCGCCGCCTTGGAGCAGTGGACCCAGATTCGCAAACCGTCCGCCGTCCTGGAGGTGATCGACATCTCCGGCTCGATGGACGAGTCGATCGGCGACGGCCGCACCCGCCTCGAAGCCGCCATCGAGGGGGCCAAATCCACCGTCGACAACTTCCGGCCGACAGACGAGATCGGCGTCTGGGCCTTCACAACCGGCTTGGTCGGGGTCTTCGACGGCGTGGAGCGTGACAACGTGGTCGCGGTCAGGGAGTTCGGCCCGCTCGGAGACGGCAAGGAGAGCCTGCGCAACGACATCGCCGACCTGGCCCACTCGACGCGCCGGGGCACGCCGCTCTACGACACGCTCGAGTTGGCCTACACCTACATGAGCCAGCGCGCCGAGGCCGGCCGCATCAACGCCATCGTGGTGCTGTCCGATGGCGAGGACACCGACTCGCTCAGTTCGATCGACAGCCTGTTGCAGCAGATCAACCAGGACAACGCCGAGGGCGGCAACGACGCGCCGGTGCGCATCTTCGCCATCGCCTACTCCGACTCGGCCGATGTCGACGCCCTCGCCCGGCTCGCCCAGGCGTCCGGTGGCCAGGTCTTCGACGCTACCGACGCGACGAAGATCAGCGAGGTTTTCCGATCAGTCATGAACAACTTCTAAGGGACGGAGGGAGCGCCGCGTGAACAGTTCCGCAGCCCGCTTGGGGGCGGCCGTCGCGTTGGTTGCCGCCTTTACTTGCACGATGCCGTCCGCCGCTTTGGCCGCCACCGACCCGTTTCAGCAGCAGGCCGTCGATTGCCTGCTAACCAGCGTGGTCTGCGAGTTAGAAGGCGCGAGTATTGCCGATCCGGGGGCTGCCGGGGACGCGCTGCCCGGCGGGGTTGGCGTCCTGGTGGTGCCGCCGGAGCGGATCGAAGTGTTCTCGGGCACCCAGTTGGCGCAATCGGTCCGCCCGGCGGCCGGCCTGGCCGCTTTGATCGTGGTGGAGGACCGCCAGACCGACAGGTTTGGCGTGGCCGCCGATCGCGGGGGCGAGGCGATCTTGGAAGCGCTCAACGGCGCCGGTGCTGCCGACGGCGGGGACGCCATCGTGCAAGCGGGTCCGGCTATAGCGACAGCGCTGGTAGGCGCGGGCGGGGCGGCGGGCGGAACTGTCAACCCTCCGGCAACGGAATCAGGAGGTCTTGCTGTGGGAGTTTTGCTGGTGATAGCGGTAGGGGCGGTGCTCACCGTTGGGCTGCTGGTGGCTCTGGTGCTGCTGATCGGCGGGCTGCTGACGCCGTCGCAACGCCAGCAACGGCGCCGGCAGCGGGTCGAGGCAAGGCTGTTCAACGTTGGCGACCAGGCGGAAACTGTCCGCGCCTCGCTTGAGCGCCTGCTCGAACTGGCGCAGCTTTACGGCTCGAACCTGAAGTACGCCGTCGGCGGCAGGCCGGCCGGGCCGGAGATCGCCGCCGTGGTGGGCGACGTGCAGGAACTGTTCAGGCGGATCAAGTCCAAAGGCACCGCCCAGCAGACGCGGATGGCGATGATCGCCTACGCGGACACCCTCAAGAAGCTGCTGATAGCGCTTGAGGCGGACTATTTCAAAGACATTCGTGACAATCCGAGGCTGTGGGAGAACCCCGAGGGGCGCGCCCGCGAGGTCTGGGACGCGATGGCCGCTGTCCGAGGCCAAGTCATAGAGAACATTCGCCAGGTCAACGCCTCCCGTGACCTGGAGTTCCAGGTCGCCCTGGACTCGCTGGTGGCCAGCGCGGCAAGCCCCAAACTGTCCGACGTGTACGGCTCCGCCCCCGGCGGCGCCCCAGCGCCAAACCAAGAGAAAGGCAGCAACAATGGCTGAAGTAGCAACCGACGACGCGGCGGTGGTGGCCGCCATCCCAGGCGTGGACATGGGCTCGCTGTTGAAGGGAGCGGACAGCGCCGTCCCACAGACCCCGCTGGAGAAGGCCCTGACCGAGGTGGCCCCGGCCGATGCCGCGGCGCAGGCCCCAGGCGAGGCGAAGTTCCAGTTCAGGAGCTTGCTCTCGCCGGATCAGGTCAAGGCGCTGAAGACTGGCGCGCCGGCCTTGGCGGGCAAGATGATCGGCGACATGAACGCCATCATCCAGTTCGGGGAGCCGGTGCTGACCAAGATGAACGCCGCCACCGTGCAATTGCTGGACGCCCAGCGCTCCATCCGGGTGCCGGACGCGGACCAACTGGTCAACGACCTGCTGCGGGAGATGGACGGCTTTGAGAAGCGGTTCCGCAATAAGACGATGGAAGAGAACGTCTCGAAGCTGAAGAAGTGGTTCAAGTCCACCAAATACACCGTGGCCACGCTGGCCCGCGAGTCCAAGCCGATTGTGGACAAGCTGGACCTGGCCGAGGGCAAGCTGCTTGACATGGAGAACAAGCTGGGCGAGAACGTCACCCGGGGCCAGTTGTTGCACAAGCAGACCTTGGAGCACATGGACCAGGTGGTAGCTGTCCTGGCCGCGCTGGAGGAGGTGGCGGAGGTGATTCGGGCTGAGTTCAAGCAGGCCGATGACGTTTTGGCCGCCGCCACCGAGGGGCCTGAGGGCGAGGCCACTTCGGTGGAGTGGAAGGGCGAGCAGATCACGGTTGGCGAACTGCGCGAGATCCACGCCAACTTGGCGGCCGCTTCCTCTGAGTTGGGCAAGACGTTTGTCGACTGGCGCCAGCAGTTGTTCATGGGCTTTGCGCACGCCCCGGCCACCCGCAACCTGGTCTTGACGCAGTTCTCACTGCGCCGGCGGTTGCAGACTTTCCGCACTATGGGCATCCCATCGGCGCGGCACTCGCTGGCGTTGTGGCAGCAGTCCGCCCTGGCCCGCGATGGCGCTGAGATGGGCATGGCTGTCCAAGAGGGCGTCAACAAGATGATCCGCCAGTCTTTTGACGAGACCGCCAAGACCATTGGGATGGTGGCTGAGGCCTCCCAGGCGCCGGTCATCAGCGAGGAGACGGTGTGGGCGGTGATCGACTCGGTCAAACGGCAGTGCCAGGCGATCGTGGCGGCGGACGCCGCCGGGCGCCAACTGCGCGAGCGCAACGTCAAAGCGTTGGAAGCGGGCGAGGTCACAATCAAGGACGAGCTCCAGGAGACCCAGCGCAAGCTGGCCCAGCAGGCCTTGGACGGGGTGCCGTCTGAGGCGGACTCCAGAGCCGTCGAGGCCAAGCCGGCTGAAGACGACCTCCTGGGCCAGATGGGCATCACCTGATCCGGGAGTGCCCCTAATCAAACTGTGATTGGCATTGGGGCGCGAAACTTGCGGGCGGACTTGGAAAAGTCTTGGTCTCCGGGTTACCTTGGCAGAGCAAGATGGGACTAAAGGCCCATTCCGGTCGCCGATTCGGGGGCGGCGAACGCGCGCCCCCGGCGCACCCCCGGCAATCCTTCGGCGGACGGCCCGGCCGATCGAAGGGGGAACTATGGGGCACCAGCCAAAGCACGCCGCGTCTTACTGCGCTCCGGCGGCATCGCCGCTGGCGGCAGAACCGCAGGCGCCGGTGGGCGTCGATTACCTGGCAATTGAGAACAGCCCGCAGTTCAGGCGTCTGCGCTCGACCCAGCGCCGGTTTGTCATCCCAGTTGTGGCGGCCGGCTTGGCCTGGTACCTGGCCTATGTGCTGGCGGCCAGTTGGGCGCCTGGCTTCATGGCGACCAAGGTGACTGGCTTTGTGAACTGGGCGATCGTCATCGGGCTGGTGCAAATCTTGACAACGTTTGGCGCAACCTTGATGTACGTTTGGTTCGCCAACAAGAAGCTGGACCCTGAAGCGGCGCGCATCCGGCGCCAAATCGAATCGGCCGCTGGGGGCGCGGTATGAACGCCGGGCCGGCCGCGGTTCTGGCCCTGACCGAAGTCGACCCGGCCAGCCCGGGGCGCCCGGTCATCAACATCTCGATCTTCCTGGCCTTTGTCGCTGTCACGCTGTTCATCGTCATCCGAGGCGGCGGCGGCTCGCGGCACGCCTCCGGCGAGGAGTTCTTCGCTGGCGGCCGGTCCTTCTCCGGCGCGCAAAACGGCCTGGCGATTTCCGGCGACTACCTCAGCGCGGCCTCCTTCCTCGGCATCGTGGGGGCCATCGCGACCGCCGGCTACGACGGCTTCCTCTACTCGATCGGCTTCCTGGTGGCTTGGATAGTCGCGTTGCTGCTGGTCGCTGAGCTGATGCGGAACACCGGCAAGTTCACGATGGCGGATGTGCTGGCCTTCAGGCTGCGCGCGCGGCCAATCCGGGTGGCGGCGGCGACCACCACGCTGGCCGTCACCTTCTTCTATCTGCTGGCCCAAATGGCGGGCGCGGGCGGGCTGGTCTCGCTTCTGCTCGGCATCCGCAGCTCCGGTCTGCAATCGGTGGTGATCGCCGTGGTGGGCCTGCTCATGATTGTCTACGTGCTGATCGGAGGCATGAAAGGGACCACCTGGGTGCAGATGATCAAAGCCGTCCTGTTGATCGCGGGGGCCGGCGTCACAACCGTCTGGGTGCTGGCGCTGAACGGATTCGACCTCTCCCAGCTGCTTGGCCGCGTGGTTGAGAACACCAGCGCCTTCATGGAGGAGAACGGGCACGCGCCGGACGCCATGCTGGGCCCGGGGTTGAGGTACGGCGGCAGCGACTGGGCCAAGGTGGACTTCATCTCGCTGGGCTTGGCGCTGGTGCTTGGCACCGCCGGGCTGCCGCACGTCCTGATGCGCTTCTTCACTGTGCCGACCGCCAAGGAGGCCCGCAAGTCAGTCGTCTGGTCGATCTTCCTGATTGGGCTGTTTTACGTCTTCACGCTGGTCCTGGGCTACGCCGCCGCCTACATGTTCCCCCCGGAGACGTGGCTCAAGGGGTCCGGCGTGCCGGGCGGCTCGAACGCGGCGGCGCCGGCGGTGGCGGCCGCGCTGGGCGGGCCGTGGATGCTGGGGATCATGGCGGCGGTCGCCTTCGCCACCATTTTGGCGGTTGTGGCCGGCCTGGCCATAACAGCGGCCACCTCCTTCTCGCATGACATCTACACCAATGTGATCAAGCGCGGGCGCGTTGAGCCGGGGGCGGAGGTAAGGGTGGCGAAGGCCACGGTGGTGATAATAGGCCTGATAGCGATCGCGGGCGGGATCGCCGCCAAGGACCAGAACATCGCCTTCCTGGTCTCGCTGGCGTTCGCCGTGGCGGCCTCCGCCAACCTCCCGACGATTGTCTTCTCGCTCTACTGGAAGCGGTTCACAACGACCGGCGCAATCTGGTCGATGTACGGCGGGATGACCTCCGCGCTGGTCATGATCGCGCTGTCGCCAGTCGTCTCAGGCGGGCCAACCGCGATGCTGCCCGGGGCTGATTTCGACATCATCCCGCTGTCCAACCCGGGCATCGTGTCGATTCCGCTGGGCTTTGGCCTGGCGATCATAGGCACCTACGCCAGCCGCAACGTGGATGACCGCGCCAAAGAGGCCGAGATGGACGTTCGCGCGCTGACCGGCCTGGGTGCGGAGGGGGCGGTGGCGCATTGAGCGGGCTGGCGGCGCCGTGCCAGGGCAGCGGATTCGGGGGAGATTTCGTGGCGGTCGAGCGGTCCTGGCGGCTGATCGTGAGACAGTAGAAGGGTGGTCTCAGGTAGGAGCGGAGAGGTCCCGCGGCGGCGCAAAGCCGGCCCGGCGCCCCGCGCGGTGACGCCAAGCGGATCGGTCGCGCCGCGCCGCGTCTCGGCTCGGTCGCGCAGCGCCAGCGGCGCTCTGCACGCCGGCCGCGGCCCGCAGACGGATTTCCTGCCCGGCGGCCAAGCCACCACGCCGCAATTCAGAAGGACCGCGCCGGTTGGCCAAATGGGGGCTGGCGGCAAGCGCCCTAAACGCCAGCTGGGCGCCCCGAAACGCTACACCAGGCGCGGCAAACCCCGTTATGGCTTTTTCAACTATCCCCGCCGTCAATACACCGGATTCCACCGCTGGGTGCCGTCTTGGCGTTTTCTCTGGTGGTCTATGGTGCTTGGCGTGGTGGCGGTGGTCGGGGGTTTTGTCGCGGCTTACGCCATGATCGAATTGCCCCAGCCAGCCGATTTCGCCCAGGCCCAGACCTCGACGGTGTATTACTCTGACGGCGTCACTGAAATGGGCAAGTTCCAAGTCCAAAACCGCCAGATCATCAAGGTCGAGGATCTCCCGGCCTACACCCGCGATGCCGTGGTGGCGGCTGAGGATAGGACATTTTGGGACAACGCCGGGGTCGATCCGATGGCGCTGGCCCGCGCCTTCTACAACAACTTGCGCGGCGGGGCGCGCCAGGGCGGCTCCACCATCACTCAGCAGTACATTGAACGCTATTGGGTTGGACGGACCACCACCTCGTTGCCCGGCAAATTCAAAGAGGCCATGCTGGCATTGAAAATCACCCAGGAGAAGGAAAAGATGGACATCCTGGATGATTACATGAACACGATCTATTTTGGACGTGGCGCCTACGGCATACAGGCGGCCGCCCAAGCGTATTACAAGAAAGACGCGAAAGACCTGACGGTATCTGAGGCGGCGCTCTTGGCCGGAGTTATTCCAGCGCCCTCGAATTACGACCCGCAAACAAATCTGGCAGCCGCCAACGAGCGCTGGAATTACGTGCTGGGGGGCATGGAGATAACCGGCAAACTGAGCGCTAAAGAGCGCGCTGAATTGACTTTTCCAGAAGTTGTGCCTTACGAGGTGCCAGAAACCTACGCCGGCCCCCAGGGCTACCTGTTGGAAATGGTCCGCCAGGAATTGCTGACAAAGGCCGGCCTGACTGACGCCCAGATCGGCAGCGCGGGCCTGAAGATCACCACCACGGTCGACAAAGCCACCCAGGAGGCCGTCTTGGCTGTGGCGCAGGGAGTGCTGTCCGGCGCTGAGGCCGGCCTGCATGTGGCCATCGCCTCGATCGATCCGAAGACCGGCGCCATCAAGATGATCTACGCCGGGGACGATTACCTGGTCCGCCAGCAGAACGCCGCCACCCAGGACATCGCCCAGGCCGGATCGACCTTCAAACCGATCACCTTGGCTGCCGCCTTGGAGCAGGGGATCTCTTTGGACGAGCAGTTCTCCGGCAAATCGCCCATCAAGATCGCGGATTGGACGGTGCGCAACGCCGGCAACTCCCAATACGGCACCATCGACCTGGTGCGCGCCACCCAAAGCTCTGTCAACACGGTATACGCGCAGCTCAACGAGCAGGTCGGCGGCTCGGCCACGGTCGAGGCGGCCCTCAAAGCCGGGCTGCCAGCCGATACGGCCGGGCTTGACGAAGACCTCACCAATGTGTTGGGCACCGCTTCGGTGCACGCTATGGACATGGCCCGCGTCTACGCCACCTTCGCCGCGCAGGGCAAACGCCACGACCCCTACATTGTCGCCTCAGCGCTCAGCCCGGACGGCAACGAGGTCTACTCCGGCCGCAATGAGGGAGTCCGGGTGTTCGAGGAGGACCACATGGCGGAGTTGACCTACGCTCTGACCCGTGTTGTCGAATACGGCACCGGTTCCGCCGCCAAAGCCTTGGGCCGGCCCGCCGCCGGCAAGACAGGCACCTCGGAGGAGAACAAGTCAGCCTGGTTCTGCGGTTACACCCCTGGACTCGCCACCGCGGTCGCCTTCTACCAGGAGGATGAGAACGGCTATCCAGTCGAACTGACGCCATTTGGCCAGAACGCGGTGATTCAGGGTGGCGGCCCGCCCGCCCGCATGTGGGTGGAGATCATGGAGATCGGCCTGTGCGATTCCGCCGTCGAGGATTTCCCAGAGCGCCCCAAGGACCGCCCCAAGTCCTCCCGCAAATACGCCACGCCGGACACGCCCACACCGGAGCCGACGCCATCCGAACTGCCCACGCCGGAGGCGACACCGACCGAGACGCCGACGCCCGAGCCCACGCCAACCCCGACGCCGACAGAGGAACCCAGCCCGCCACCGACCTCTGAGCCGCCCAGCCCAACGCCGACACCGACTCCGACACCGACACCGACACCGACAGGGGCGCCGGCCGCCTCCCAGCGGATTGGCTTTGACGGTTGGCCGATGCCGTCCGGCTTGGTTTCGGGACCGGCCGCCTCCCAGCGGGTTGGCTTTGGCGGTTGGCCGATGCCGTCCGGCTTGGTTTCGGGACCGGCCGCCTCCCAGCGGGGGCCGTACCGTCCGACGGCGGCCGGGCGCGCCTGAGACGCCATGAGCCGACCGTCGTTTCTGCCCGATGTCCCGCTGCGGAACATCATCTGGGGGCTGGAGTTCCCGCTGCTGCTGCTCAACGCCTCCGCCCTGACCACAGCTGTGGTGGCCTGGTACCGGCCCGGGACAGCCATCATCACCGCCATGTCAGCCGGCATCTGCCTGATCGTGGCGGGGCTCGGCCTGCGCTCGGTCTCGCTTGGCAATCGCCTCCCCGGCAACTATGTGCTGGCCCGCCTGACCTTGGTTTACGCAGTCTTCGGCGTCCATGAGCCGAGCCGCGCGCTGGCCCACCACATCGTCCCGGCGGCGCTGGTGGCGGCCTGCCTCCTGGCCGAGCCGGTGGCGAAGGCGTTCGGAGCGCAGTCCTTCCCCTACGCGGCGCATTTCCCAGGCGTCAGGACGCGTACCCGCCACCTGCCGACAGACACCGTGTTCTGGACCAACCTGGCGGCGACGGCTCTCATCACCGCGCTGGGGCGCAGCCTGTGGGAACTCGAGTTGGCGGTCGGCTGCCTGGCGGCGCTGATCAACGCGGTGGCGCTAGCCGACATGGCCGTGTTCGCGGTGCGGCGGCTGCGCTTCAACGCGCGCCTGCCGCGCTTGTGGCAGGCGATGGCGCCAACCTTCGCGGTCCACTGGCAGGCCCCGCGCGGGTCAATCCACCAACTGACCATGTGGATGGACTACCTCAAAGCGTTGGGCCGGCCCTTCTTTGTGGTGACCCGGACGGCAGAGAACTTCGCTGAGGTGACGCAGCGGTTTGACCTGCCGGTGCTGCACCGGATTGGCCTGGACGCGGTCGAGGACGCCCTCAGCCCCACGCTCAAGACGGTGTTCTATGTCAACACCGCGATCTTGAACGACCACATGCTGCGCTACCCGCATTTGACCCATATTCAGTTGAACCACGGGGACAGCGACAAGGTGGCGTCCTATTCGCCGGTCTTCCGGGCCTACGACAAAGACTTCGTGGCCGGCCAAGCCGCCATCGACCGGTTCGCGGCGGCCGGCCTGGCGACCGCGCCGGGCTTCTTCACGATAGTTGGGCGCCCGCAGGTGGCCGGCGTTGAAGCGGCCCGAGGCCCAGTCCGGGACTTGGACCGCCCGACCGCGCTGTACGCCCCGACCTGGTGGGGCAACACCCAGGACTCGAACTACACATCCCTGCCCAAAGGCCTGCTGATTGTCCAAGCTTTGCTGGACCGCGGTTGCACGGTTGTGTTCCGGCCGCACCCATACTGGGACAAGCACCACCGCACGGCGGCGGCCCGCCAGGCGGTGGTGGACCTGCTGGCCAAGGACGCGGCGGCGACTGGCCGCGACCACGTCTACGGCTCGACCGCCGAATCAGGCCTGAGCGTCTTCGAGTGCTTCAACCTCTCTGACTTCATGGTCTCAGACGTGTCATCGGTCGTCATCGACTACCTGTTCTCGCTCAAACCGCTGGTCATGGTGGCGGTCACAACCGGGCCGGACCAGTTCGCGGCCGACTTCCCAGTCGCCCGCGGCGCCTATGTGGTGGACTATGCCACCCTGGGCCAGGCCGCCCGCCAGGCTGACCCCGCCAGCGGCTCGGCTGGCGCCGCTTCGGCCGGCGCCAACGCGGCGGCGAGCACTCCGGCCGTGGCGGCGGCCGGGGCGAGGCCGACGGCATCGGGCGGGCAGACGCACAGCCTGGCCGCCGCGCTCGACGCCGTGTTTGGCGACGACCCGCTGGCAGAG
>JAITJY010000279.1 GCA_031278675.1 Bifidobacteriaceae bacterium | reverse complement strand
CGTCAGGGTTGCGCCGGTCGGGTTCTGGAAGTCCGGTATCACGTACACCAGCTTCGGTCGCAGTCCGTCCACCAGCAGGTTCTTCAGGTGTTCGACGTCGATGCCGTCAGCGTCCACCGGCGCGCCCACGACCCGGGCGCCGTAATGGTGGAACAGGCCCAGGGCCAAAGGGTAGGTCGGGTCCTCCACCACCACCGGGTCGCCCGGGTCCACCAGCGCGTCCAGCACATAGGAGACCGAGTGCAAGGCGCCGTTGGTCACTTGCACCAGTTCCAAGTCGGCGCCCTGCTCGGCCGCGATCCAGGCGCGCAATTCCTCAGTGCCCTCGGTCAGATGGTAAGGCAGTGCCGTCTCCCCGGCGTCCGGCCGGCTCAACACGGCGTTGAACGCCCTCGCCAGGGCCGCGGTCGGCAGGATCCCGGGCCAAGGGAAGCCGCCGGTCAGAGCTATGGCGCCGGGCGCCTTGGGGCGACGCCAGGGTCTGGCGGCCGCCGCCGCCGTCTCGCCCAGAGTTGCCCGGCCAGAGAGCGTGGGCACGGGTGCTTTGGTCATCGAGGTGCCTTTCAGCAGGGTTATTGCTTTTGCACGATGCCGCCGGGCCGGTCAGGCGAAGGTCCAACGTTCGTAGGAGCCGCCGCCGCCGGGGCCGGAATAGTAGGGGGAGCCGGTCAGTTCCGCCCGGCCGTGGGGCTGGCGCCAGGCGGCCAGCGCCGCCTCCCCCGAGGGCAGGTTGGCTCCGTCGCCGAGCGGGCCGCGCTGGTCCAGGTAGGCGCCGGACGGGCCGGGCGCCAGGCCGAGGAAGTACTGCTCGCGTTCATCGGCGAAGCCCTGGCTGAACAGGTCACGCGCGTAGGCCCACAGGTTCGGGAAATCGGTCAGGCGGACCGTTTGGTCCTCACCGAACAGTTTGACTATCCCGACCCGGTAACCCCGGTCATAGGAGCTGAGGGTCTGGAACAGGCGTACGTCCGAATCGGTGATGTTTGGCCCGAACAAGTAGCGCCGTGAGTTGAGCCGGAACTCGTAATCCGCGAGGCGGGCCTCGAAAACCGCCTTGGCGGCGCGGGCCGCCGCCGGGTTGGTCGCGAAGATCTGCTTGTAGGTCCCGTTGTTAACGTCATCGAAGATCTGCTGGTTCAACAGGTCGATCTCTTTGCGGACAGGCTCCGGGTAGAGGTCAGGCGCCCCTGGCTTGTGGTACGGCGCCCAGGCTGTTTCCCACTCGTAGCTGAGTAGGTGATAGTTGTTGGTGACAACCAACCCGGTCTCGGTGTCGATCACGGTAGGCGATGTCCCACGGCCCTTGAAATCGGGGTCCGTGCGGCGGTAGAAATCGTTCAAGCGGTCGGTCCCGAAGTCCCGCCGCAAGGTGTTGCCGTGGTCACTGATCCGCCAACCGTGCTCGTCGCGGCCGGTCAGCAGCGCAAACGGCACCGCCTCGGTCAAGCCGAGCAGGCGCAGCACAATCTGCTGGCGGCGGTTCCAGCCGCAGCCGGTCGACCCGGCCAGGACGTAGCGGCCCGGCTCAACCGGGAAGCGCGCGTCGGCACCGCCGAAGTGGGCCGTGAACCAGTTGCGTTGGCGGCGGAAAGCGCCGTCCTCGGTCTGCTCGGTGGTGGTCTCAGGGAACTTTGACCGGTCCTCCGTGACTGGTCTGGCTCTGAGGTCGAGTTCTTGTTCCGGTGTCAGGGTGGCCATGGGTGCTCCTTCGGTTGGATGGTCTGGTGGTTGTGGTCGGTTCGTGGGCGTTCAAGAGCGGGTCGCAGGTTCGGTCAGCCAGCGTTCTAGCCGGGGGAAATCGCGGAGATCGGGACGGTAGGCCTGGAAGACCGCAGCCAGCGCCGCGTCAGCGGCGCTCGGGTGCTCACCGGCCAGGAACCTTCTGCCTTTGAGGCGGGCATTCAGCCAGTCGGCCCGGGCCCAGATCAAGCGCCAGGTGGCGAGGCGGTCGGCCTGGTCGGAGGCGTCGATCAGGAATCGCAGCGACCCCAGAAGATCGGCGGCGATCACCTGGATCAGTTGCTGGGCGGTTCGGTCCCGGCCCTCCAGGATCGCGGGCTTCGGCTCCGCGGATGCGCCCTGGCGGCGGGTCACTTCGGCGGCGGCTGCGTCCAGTTTGGAGGCCGCAGTGCTGGGTGACGGACCCGGCCAGTCGGCCGGGTAGGGCAGGACCGGGACGGCCGGGTCCCGGGCAGAGCGGCGCTCGCGCAGGCTGGCCGGCTCCGCCGACCAGAGAGGGCGGACGTCTCCTAGCCCAACCACCGGCGGGAGCGGCCCGAACGGCTCGGCATAGACAACGCGCCCAGACGGAACGGGAGGCGGGGCGGCATCGGGCAAGGGATCTAAGCCTGCGGCCTGGCGTTCGGCGGGTGTCAAGCGGGCGGCGGCGAGCACCAAGCGGGCCTGGCGCCACAGGTGGGGCCAATCGGCCACGGCGCCCACGGCGGTGAAACCGGGCCGCCACGTCAGGTCATAGGCGAGGAGCACGCTGAACAGGTAGCTGTCCGCGCGGCCGGGGCGCTGCCCGCCGCTCAGGAACGGGCCGGTGCGCGCGAGCCGACGATCCAGCGTGTCAAGGCGCGCGAAGAACACCCGGACTGCGGCCTGGGCGGCCTCTGGTAGGGCGGACCACAGGGCGGTCAAGGCGCCGGTGGCCAGGTCGGCGGTAATCTGGTCGATCAGTTGGGCTTCGTCGGCGGTGGGCGGCGCCAGTTCGTTGCTGGCGGCCAAGCGGTCGATCACGCGCTGGGCCCGGGCCAGTGGCTCGGCGGGGGGCGTGTCCGGGATGAACGCTCCGGCTTGGTCGGTGATCCCCACTGGTGGGGCTGGCCAGGTGGAACGGTCGGGCTCGCGCCAGAAGGGCGGTGTGTTGGCGGCGGGGGCGGCGCGACGCTCGATCTCAATGACCTGGTCCGGGGGCAGCGGGTCGGGGATGTGATAGGTGAAGGTCAGCAGACGCTCGTCGTACTCGGAGACGAAGGCGGTCTCGCGTTCGGGGCGGCGGACGAATCCCTTGGCGTAGTACAGCTTGTGGGCGCCGGACATCTGCGGGCTGGAGTTGATCTGGATGACGCCGAAGCCATGGGCGCGGGCCAGGTCAATCGCGTGGTCGGTGAGCGCGGCGCCCAGGGACAGGCCGCGCCCGTCCGGGTGGACCGCCAGCACCGAGAAAGTGAAGTGGTCCCGTGTCCAGAACTCCACCCGTGGGGTCAAGACAATGCCTAGCAAGCGTTCAGGCTGGTCGATGGCGTTAGCGGCATCGTCGTTGGCGGCGGCGGCGAGCCGTTCGCGCGGCGCAGCGGGCCGGCCGACAGCAACCCAGATGTGCCAGGTCGCGGCCCGCTCGGCGAGCCGGCGCAACCCCTGTTCGTAGCCTTCGGACACCCAGCAACCGGTGGTGAACGCGGCCACGAGCAGATCCTCGGCGGCGGCGTACTCGTCCGGGCGCGCTTCGCGGATGGTCCGGCCGCCCGGCAAGGCCCGGACACGGGCCCATTCGGGCAGGGCGCCGGCGGCGGGGATGGCTACGGATTGGCTCATGGGTGTGTTCCTTGGAGGCGATCAAGGTGGGCCCGGCGGCGCGGGCCCACGAAAAGGGCGGATGGGGGAGGGGGCGTCAGCCCCGGCAGCGCATTCGCGCGCCCGGCATTCGATTCGCCCTGGGAGCCATGCCATGATGCTGGCAGGCACACCGTTGACCGGTCAAAAAATGTAAAGACCCGTCACGCGTTGAGGGATTGCACCACTCGCGGACCAGCCTGGCCGCGCCGTAAAAGCCCAGGTCAGCGCCGAATGTAAAGATCATCGCCCGGCCGTTAGGATGAGCGGCGCCCAGGCGGTGTACGGTTGGGCTGTGATTGCGACGCGGAGCAGCGAAGCGGGCGTGCCCCAGCCCGCTCGAATGCCCTAGCCGCGCGTCGCACTGAAGCCGCTGTCGGGGTCACCCCCGGACGGAGCGGCGCGATGCGCCAGCCCCAATCCGGCCAGCTAACCAAGAGACCCCCAAAGGACCTTGACATGCACTTCAACACCCGATGTATCCACGGCCCAGGGCCCGCACCGGACCACACCGGCGCAATCTCGGCCCCGATCTACCAGACCGCGACCTTCGCCCACCCCGGTGTGGGCCGCTCAACCGGCTTCGATTACACCCGTTGCGTCAATCCCACCCGCTGCGCCCTTGAAGAGACGCTGGCGTCTCTCGAGTCCGGCGCCGCCGCCTTGGCTTTTACTTCCGGCATGTCCGCTATCGCCACGGTCGCTGAGTTGTTCTCGCCCGGCGATCACCTGGTCGTCAGCGCCGATGTGTACGGCGGCACACACCGGCTGTTCGCCGATGTGTCCGCCAAGAACGGCCTCCGGTTCACCCGCGCGGGCAGTGCTGACCAGATCGCCGCTGCGATTGAGCCCAGCACGGTGGCTGTGTTCGTGGAGACCCCCACCAACCCGATGATGCAGGTGGTGGACATTGACGCCGTGGCGCGCGCAACCCACGCCGCCGGCGCACTGCTGATTGTGGACAACACGTTCTTGACGCCGTTCTTCCAGCGACCCCTAGAACTCGGCGCGGACATTGTGGTCCATTCCGCCACCAAGTATCTGGCCGGACACAACGACACACTCGCCGGTGTGGTTGTGGTCAGCGACGCGGCGCTGGCCGAACGGATCGGTTCTCTGCGCTCCACCTTGGGCGGTCCGCTGGCGCCGTTCGACTCCTGGCTGGTGTTGCGCGGGCTGAAGACCCTGGCGTGCCGCATGGAACGCCAGACGGATTCGGCGGCGCGCCTGGCTGATTGGTTGGCTGCCCACCCGGCTGTGACCCAGGTTTACTATCCCGGCCTGGCCTCACCTGCCGACTTGGCGATCAGCCAGCGCCAGGCCAGCGGGCACGGCGCCATGATCTCTTTCCGCGTCGTGGACCAGGCGAGGGCCCACCGCGTCCTCGCCTCCGTCCGGGTCATCCAGTTCGCCGAGTCCCTGGGCGGCGCCGAATCCCTCATCACCTACCCCCTGACCCAGACCCACGCCGAAGTCCCGGAGGCCCAGCGCCGCGAACTCGGGATAGACGCCACGCTGCTCCGCCTCTCGGTTGGTCTCGAGGACCCGCGCGACCTGATCGCGGACCTCGCCTCGGCCCTCGCGCCACCCTCGGATTCCCTCCCCGCCGCCGATGCCGCCGTGCCCCGCTGACCGCCGCCCCCGCGTACCAGCCCGGACGGTTGGTGAGCGTGGTGGCGTGCTGGGGGAGACGGCATCGGGCGCCAAGTTGCCGGGCCCCGACCGGCCCCGCCGGGGGAACTCCCGGCTTAGGTGATGTCGCGGCGCCAGGTGGTGAAGTAGCCGATCACGGCGAAGACGAACGCCCAGGCGAGCAGGACTGCGACTCCCGCGGGCCAGGGAAGCGGGTCTAGGAGCGTGGAGCCGGTGACGGCATCGTAAACGCTGGCGCCCTGGATCGCGTCGCCGGCCCCACCGGGCAGGAACTTGATCCATGGCCAATCGAGGCCCGCCATGGCGGGTACCACGCGGATCAGCGGTTCCAAGAATTGGGTCTCGGCGAGCACCACGACGATCGCC
>JAITJY010000083.1 GCA_031278675.1 Bifidobacteriaceae bacterium | reverse complement strand
GGGCACCCGCCCGAGGCGGCCGAGGTCTTTCACACCGGCCTCCGCCTCGAAGGCGGTTACCTGCACGTCAGTGAGGCGCCTGGGCTCGGAGTCGAATACGACGATCCAGCCGCTGCTCGCTTCGCCAACTTCTCGCCCAAGTACCTGCCGGTGGCGCGCCGCCTCGACGGTTCAGTCCACGATTGGTGAAACCAGTGATGCCGCAGTTATCCGCGCGCACCGTCGCCGACTTGCCGCCCGCGCGGCGTCCCTTGGTGGACCGAACCCGCCTGGTACCGCGCATCCTCCACTTCGGCCTGGGCGCTTTCCACCGCGCCCACCAGGCGGTTTACACAGAGATCGGCAACCACGCCACCGGCGGCGACTGGGGCATTGTGGCTGTGGCGCCTGGTTCAGCCGATGCCGTCCGCCGCATGCGCGCCCAGGACTGCTTCTACTCGGTCAGCGATAAGGCCCCAGGCGCCCTGAACACCCGAGTGATCGGCTCGATCATTGAGGTTCGGCACGCCGTCACCGATTCCGCCCGCGTCCAAGCTCTGCTCGCCAGCGCCAACCTGGGCGTGGTCACGTTGACGGTGACCGAGAAGGGCTACGCGCGCCTGGCGGCCACCGGCCGCCTCGACACCACCGATCCGCTGATCGCCGCCGACCTGGCCCGCACCGCCGCTGGCTCGGCAGGCGAGTCCCGACCTGGGGCCGGGCAGCCGGTCAGCGTGATTGGGCACCTGGCCTTTGGCCTGGCGCAGCGGTTCCGCACGCACCAGGTCCCCCTGACAATCGTGTCAGCCGACAATATGGCCGGAAATGGTCCAGCCCTGCGTCAAGTTGTCCTCGATTTCATCACCTCCTCGCATTGGGCCGACGCGGCGCCCCTCGCCGCTTGGGTCGCTGCTTCGGCCGCTTTCCCGGAAACTGTCGTGGACAGGATTGTGCCAGCCACCACTGACAGCGAAAGGGCGGCGGCCGCAGCGGCGCTCGGCCTCAAAGATGCGATGGCAGTCGCTGGCGAACCCTACCGGCAATGGGTGATTGAGGATTCTTTCGCCACTGAGCGTCCGCCGTGGGCGGCGGCCGGCGCCGAGTTCACCGCAGACGTGGCGCCGCACGCCCTGACCAAACTGCGTTTATTGAACGGAGCGCATTCCGCTATCGCCTACCTGGGACTCGCCGCCGGCTTGGACACCGTTGACCAGGCCATGAACACCCCATGGGGACCGAACCTGGTCCGGGCGCTCGCCGCCGAGGTCTCGCCCACCTTGCCGCCAGGCGGACCCAACCCCGTCGCTTACGCCGACACACTGGTGGCCCGCTTCGCCAATCCGGCCATCCGCCACCAACTCCGCCAGATCGCCTCAGACGGCTCCCTCAAAGTCCCCGAGCGCTGGCTGGCAGCGCTGCGCCAACTGCGACACACCGGCCAGCCGGTGGACACGCTCAGCCTGGCCCTGGCCGCTTGGGCAGCGGCGATGCGCCCGGACGGTGGCCGGCGCGACGGCATCAGCGACCCGAAAGCCAACGAGTACGCCGCGATCTGGGCCGGTGCACGGAGCCTGGCAGACGGCATCGGGCAAGTTCTGGCCCTGGTGGGGGCACCCGACTTGGCGGAAGACGCCGAACTGACCGCCCGCGTGGCCGCCCGGATGGAAGCGCTGGCGGCCGGTGGGACACCAATCCCGCGACAGGGGAATCCGGTGAATAAACCGGGCTCCCCGGCCAAACCTGCGCCGGACTTCCGCGTTTCCGCAGGTCAGCGTACCGCCGCTCGGCGCGGGCACGGCCCCGCCGGGGTTATTCACCACGCTCCTGAGGAGGAGAAATGACAACGGCGACCATGAAGGCGGTGGTGGTCCACGGCCAAGGCGATTTGCGCATCGAGGAGCGCCCGCGGCCCACGCCCGGGCCCGGCGAGGTCCTACTAGCCGTCGAGTGGGGCGGCATTTGCGGCTCTGACGTGGCCTATTGGCGTCACGGCGCGTCCGGTACAGCCAAGTTGAGGGCGCCATTGGTGCTGGGTCACGAGTTCGCCGGGCGCCTCGCGGCACTGGGGCCGGGCTCGCAGGAGGCCGCGCTGGCGGCGGGGATCGGCCAGATCGAGCCGGGCCTACCGGTGGCCGTCTACCCGGCGGCACCGATCGGCGACGCCACCCTGCCCGCCCGGATCGCTGGCCGCTCAAACTTGCATCCGCAGGTCCGCTACTACGGTTCGGCGGCCGTCTTCCCGCATACTGATGGCGGTTTCATCGAATATATGTCCGTCCCAGCGGGCCAGCTATTGCCCCTGCCCGATGCCGTCGATACCCGTCACGGCGCCCTCGCCGAACCGCTCGGGGTCGCCATCCACGCCGTCAACCGCGCCCTGGCGGCCTTCGGCCCGCTGAGCGCCGGCCCGGTGTTGGTCAACGGCGCCGGACCGATTGGCGCGATGGTCGTGGCGGTGGCCAAGCGTTTGGGCGCTCGCCATGTCACAGCTTGCGACGTGGCGGCCGCACCACTCCGGATCGCCCGCGCACTGGGTGCGGACAGCGTGGTCAACACCGCCGAAGCCCCGCTCCCGGAGGGCTGCCCGTTGGTGTTCGAGGCGTCCGGGGCGCCTGCGGCCCTGGCCGGAGTGCTGCGCGCGACCGCCCCTGGCGGGGTCTTGGTACAGGTCGGCAATCTGCCCGCCGAGCCGGTCAAAGCCGCGCTGGGCGCCCTCATCACCCGCGAGATCACCTGGGTGGGCAGCTTCCGGTTTGTGGGCGAGATGAGCGACGCGCTGGCGCTGCTGGCCGACGGGCTCGACATTGACGCGGTCATGACCCACAGTTTCAGCCTGGACCAGGCGGGCAGCGCCATGGCGGTGGCGGCGGACCGGACAACCGGCTCCAGCAAAGTGATGCTGCAGCTAGGGGGCGCCCCGGCCCCGGGCGAGGTGGCGTCCCCCAATGGCGCCCGTCCCCGCACGGGGCCGAATCGAACTGCAACCGAACAGGAAAGGAACTGACATGACAGGTGGCAGCCTGATCGAACAGTTGACCAGCCATTTGATAGTGCCGGTGGTGGTGTTGGACAACGCGGATGCGGCCGCGCCGTTGGCGCGGGCGCTGGCGGCGGGCGGACTGCCGGTCGCGGAAATCACGCTCCGGACGCCGGCGGCGCTGGACGGGATCAGCCTGATCGCCGCCACGCCGGGTCTGCTCGTGGGTGCGGGCAGCGTGATCAGTGCCGACCAGGTGGATGCGGCTGCCGCCGCCGGGGCGCGTTTCGTGGTCAGTCCCGGCCTGTCGCGGTCGGTGGTCGAACGCTGCCGCGCCCACGGGATCGCCGCCCTCCCGGGAGCGGTGACCGCGACCGAGGTCCAGGCCGCGCTCGAACTGGGACTCGGCACACTCAAGTTCTTCCCGGCCGCCACCGGTGGCGGTCCGGCCGCGCTCAAGGCCCTAAGTGGGCCGTTCGGGCAGGTCAAGTTTGTGCCGACGGGCGGGGTCAGCCCCGCCAACCTGGCCGATTACCTCGCGTTGCCGAATGTCGCAGCTATCGGCGGCTCCT
>JAITJY010000014.1 GCA_031278675.1 Bifidobacteriaceae bacterium | reverse complement strand
CAGGCCATGCGCAAGATGACCGGTGCGTTGGCGGTCTCTGGTACCACCGCCGTGTTCATCAACCAGTTGCGGGAAAAGGTCGGCGTGTTTTTCGGTTCCCCGGAGACCACCACCGGCGGTAAGGCGCTCAAGTTCTACGCATCGGTCAGGTTGGATGTGCGGCGCATCGAAACCCTGAAGGAGGGGACCAACCCGGTCGGCAACCGGACCCGCGTCAAGGTGGTCAAGAACAAGGTGGCTGCGCCCTTCAAACAAGCCGAATTCGATATCTTGTATGGCCAGGGCATTTCGCGTGAAGGCGGCCTGATAGACCTCGGGGTTGAACATGGCCTGGTGCGGAAGTCCGGTGCGTGGTACACCTATGGCGGCGACCAGTTGGGCCAGGGCAAAGAGAACGCTCGGGCGTTCTTGAAGGACAACCCGGCACTGGCTGACGAACTTGAGGGCCGCATCCGCGAAGCGTTGGGGATTGGGGCCACGTCCGGTGCCGCTGCGGGAGATCCCGCGCCCTCCGGCGCGCCGGACAGTGCGCCCGGTGTGGGCCCGGTGGGGAGTGGCCCAGCCGCGTCCCCGGCCGCCGAGGCGACGGCCGGCAAAGGAAAGTAGCCCCGCAGGATGGGACTGCTTCCGGCGCTCCGGCGTCCCGCTTGGGGCGCTGCGGGGTGGTTGTGGTGACCAAGACGGTTTCCGGCGCTCCGGCGCCCCGCCGTGCTCCCGCCGCAGGCGGAGGACTGAGTGCGGGTCGCTCGGCGGCCCGGTTTGCCCGCAGTTGCTGGACGCGGGCGTTGGGCGGGCCACAGTTGCCGTGGTCGGCGAGGTTCCGGGTGTGGGGTGAGCCATGCGGGTAGATGCGCGTGAGGAGTTCGCTCGCGAGATTGCCCTGCGGGCGTTGGACAGGGCACCGCGCTCCAGAGCGCAGTTGGCGGCGAGGCTGGCCAGCAAGGATGTGGCCCCAGAAGTAGCCGAGGCGGTCCTGGACCGCCTAGAGGAGGTGGGCTTGGTCAACGACCAGGCCCTCGCGGACATGTTGGTGCGCACCCGTCACAGCGAACGTGGCCTGGTGGGCCTGGCCTTGGTGCGGGAGTTGACGCGTAAAGGGATTGACGATGACGCCGCTGCCGCAGCGATGGCCCAGGTCACACCCGAAGACGAGGCCGCAGCCGCAGAGCAGGTGGCGCGCAAGCGCCTGGCCGTCACGCGGGGCCTGCCCCGGGCCACACGGCTACGCCGTGTGGCTGGCGTCCTGGCACGCAAGGGCTATCCGCCTGGCATGGCCTATTCCACCGTCCGGCGTCTCCTCGAAGAAGAATCCGAGTCCGCATAACCTGTCCTCGGCCCCGGGGGCCATCGGTCGGCGCGCCCAGGGCAGCTGTGGGGCGGGCGCCCGGCCCGGTCCGCCAAGGCGGCATCGGCTTGCCTCGCCCCGGGGGTCCGCCGCGCGCGTGTCCTGCTGGGGGGTGCCAAGGCGGCATCGTGCTGCGTTTGTGCCGTCGGCGCGGCGGCGCGAGACCCGTGACCAGTAGGCTAGACGGCGCTATGACCACCGCTGCACCGCGTACTTACGCCATTAGGACTCTGGGTTGCCAAATGAATGTCCACGACTCGGAACACATGGCGGGGGTGCTCGAAGCGGCGGGCTACACGCCGGCGCCGGGCGGCGCGATCCACATGCAGGGCATCCCCGACGCGGACGTGGTGGTGTTCAACACGTGCGCCGTCAGGGAAAACGCTGCCACCAGGCTATTTGGCAACCTGGGACAACTGCGGGCAGCCAAAGCAGCGCGGCCGGGGATGCAAATCGCTGTGGGCGGGTGCCTCGCGCAAAAAGACCGCGGCACCATCCTGGAACGGGCACCGTGGGTAGATGTGGTGTTCGGGACGCACAACCTGGGCTCGTTGCCGGTGCTACTAGAGCGCGCTAGGCGCAGCGGCCAAGCCGCACTTGCGTTCGAAGAAACCCTTTCAGTCTTCCCGTCGAGCTTACCGACCCGACGCGACTCGTTGTTCAGCGCATGGGTCTCGATCTCGGTCGGCTGCAACAACACGTGTACGTTTTGCATTGTGCCGGCGCTGCGCGGGCGCGAGCAGGACCGACGGCCGGGAGACATCCTCGCCGAAGTCGAAGCAGTGGTCCAAGCGGGCGCCGTCGAAGTCACACTGCTGGGACAAAACGTCAACTCGTATGGAGCGCAGTTCGGGGACCGGGGCGCCTTCGCCAAACTGCTGCGGGCGGCCGGCGCGGTGGACGGATTGGAGCGGCTGCGCTTCACTTCGCCGCACCCGGCGGCGTTCACCGACGATGTCATCGCCGCCATGGCGGAAACCCCCACCGTGGCGCCCGCCCTACACATGCCGTTGCAGTCCGGCTCGGACGCGGTGCTCCGCGCCATGCGCCGCTCCTACCGCTCCGCGCGCTTTCTGAACCTCTTAGACCGCGTGCGCCAAGCCATGCCAGATGCCGCGATCACCACGGACGTGATAGTCGGCTTCCCCGGCGAGACCGAAGCCGATTTCGAGGCCACACTCAATGTCGTGGCGCAGGCCCGGTTCGCCAGCGCCTTCACGTTCCAGTATTCGAGCCGGCCAGGCACCCCCGCCGCAGCCATGCCCGGCCAACTCCCACCGGCCGTGGTCACCGACCGCTTCGACCGCCTAGTCGCGTTGCAAGACCGCATCAGCGAAGAGGAAAATGCGCGGCTCGTCGGGACCGGCGTCGAAGTGCTGATTGCCGAGGGCGAGGGCCGCAAAGACAAGCAGCGCTCCCGTGTTTCGGGCCGGGCCCGCGACGGCCGCCTGGTGCATATCGCCCCGCCGCGTCCCGCCGCTCAACCTGCTATCCCCACCGACGATGCCGTCTCCGCAACCCCCAGCCCCGCCCCGCCGCTGGGTGCGCCAAGTGGCCCGCAGCTGGCTTGGCCAGAGCCGGGCGATCTGGTGCGTACCCAGGTGACCGGCTCCGCGCCGCATCATCTGATCGCGGACGCCGCACTGCTCGGCGGTCCTTTCGAGTTGGTGCCTTATGCCGCCAGGCGCCCTGAGGCGTCGCTGGGTGCAGGGAATCCCGCAGGGCGCCGTGCCGCTGACCTGCGTCCATCTGGGCGTCAGTTCCGGGGATTGCCGCTGGTCTCGGTCAACTCGAAGCCGGCCTGACCGGATCGGGCGGGCTGGCGGGCTTGGGGCCGGCCGCCGGCCCGCCGGGAATGCGGCCTGACCGGATCGGGCGGGTTGGCGAGTTTAGGGCGGCATTGCGCGGGCGCCGGATTTGGCCTCGCGGGATTGGGTGGGCTGCTGGGAGTGGGTGGGTGCCGGGTGTGGGGCGGCGGCATCGGGCAAGGGATGGGGCGTGGGCTGCTGAGAGGGGTGGCTGCTGGGAGTGGGTGGGTGGCGGGATTGGGCGGGGATTAACGAATGTGTCAAGGATCACAGTGCGATAACGTGGCACAGCGTGGCCATTCCCGTTAGGCTCGGTGTGATACCGGGGCTGGTATAGCGGAGAAACGGCGCGCGGCTCGCCCATTGGGCGCTGGGCGTTGTCTGGTTCTGCGGCCGGCGAAAGGTGCTATCGGAGCGATACCGAGCGGGCCTAAACCCGGGCAGAGTTCGTAATAAATAAAGGACGGATCATGACAACACAGCCCCCAACACCGCAAGAAGGCCAGTGGGGTGGCCCGGACGGCCAGCCGCCATACCCCGGGCCCGGTCAGCCCGCCTACGGCGCGGGTGGGACGCAATATCCCCAGGCTGATCAGTACGGCCAGCCGCAATATACCCAGGCTGATCAGTACGGCCAGCCGCAATATCCCCAGGCTGATCAGTACGGGCAGCCGCAATATCCCCAGGGTGGGCAACCGGCTTATGGCGCGGGCGAAGCACAATACGGCCTAGGTGGCCAGGCCAGCTACGAGACCGGTCAACAGCCCTCTTGGGGCCAGCCGGCCAGTGACCCCGGCCAACAGTTCGGCCAACCACCCGCCTACGGCGGGCAGGCATATGCCCCGGCGGCACAGCCCTATCCGCTGCAGACCGGCGAAGAGCCGGGGCTTGATCAGCCTTGGTACGGGATTGGGTTCGGGGCTGCAGTCAAACGCTTTTTCCAAAAGTACGCCGTCTTTACGGGACGGGCGTCCCGCGGCGAGTTCTGGTGGTGGGCGCTCGCTAACGGCATAGTAATCACGGCCCTCTACATTGTGCTAATAGCTGCTGGGGGCCTGGGACTCGCCGCCAATAGTGGGTCCGGGCGGTTTGGCGTCGGAGTTACCGCCTTGCTGATTCTTGGCATCATGTCGCTTTGGAACCTTGCGACCTTGGTGCCGAACCTAGCAATCACCTGGCGGCGTCTCCATGATGTCGACAAAGGCGGCCCGTGGTACTTCATTTTGCTGGTCCCGGCCGTCGGCCCGATCATTCTGATAGTCCTGCTGGCCGGTTCGACCAACCCGCAGGGCGCTGCGCGGTTCGGGTAAGAGGGGCCGGGCGCACCCGGGCGCATCCGGGCGCATCCGGGCGCATCCGCGCCGGCAGGGGAGACTGGGTGGGTGACACCCCGCAGCTGGCTCCCGACCGGCTTAGCGGCGCGTGGCGCCCAGGCGCGGGCCAAAGCCAACGACTCGGCACCGGCGTCCACGCCTACTGCGCGGTTCGGGTAAGAGGGGCCGGGCGCGCTAGGGCGCACCCGGGCGCATCCGCGCCGGCATGGGAGACTGGGTGGGTGACACCCCGCAGCTGGCTCCCGACCGGCTTAGCGGCGCGTGGCGCCCAGGCGCGGGCCAAAGCCAACGACTCAGCACCGGTGTCCACGCCTAACACGGCACCTGGCGCCCGCGCCAAGGTCAGCACTGAGGCCACCGACAAGGCGCGCGAGCTCGCCGAGGTGGCGAGCAAGACCCTGCGCGGCGAGGTCGACGCGAGCGCGCTGGCCCGGGGGCTGTATTCATCCGATGCCAGCAACTACCGCGTCCCGCCGGTGCTAGTGGCGTTTCCCCGCGATGAACACGACCTTGCCCAACTCGGTGACCTAGCCCGCCGCTTCGAGGTGCCGCTCACGGCCCGGGGCGCGGGCACATCCTGTGCGGGGAACGCAGTGGGGCCCGGAATTGTGGCAGTGACCGAGCGGCACATGGACCGGATCTTGGACATAGATGTGGCCGGGCGGAGGGCCAGGGTCCAGCCGGGCGTGGTGCTTGACACCTTGCAGCGCGCTCTGGCCCCACACGGGCTTCGTTTCGGGCCCGATCCGTCTACGCACGCACGTTGTACCTTCGGCGGGATGATCGGTAATAACGCTTGCGGTAGCCACGCCGTGGCGTACGGCCGCACGGCCGATAACATCACCGCGCTGACCATGCTGGACGGCCGCGGCCGCCGGATCGAGGCGCGCGCCGGAGCGCTCGCCCAAGTCGACGGCCTAGAGGACCTGGTGAGTGCCAACCTGGCGGTGTTGCGCACGGAGTTCGGGCGTTTCGCCCGGCAGGTGAGCGGCTACGCCTTGGAACATCTGTTGCCAGAAAAAGGGTCTGACCTGGCAAAAGCACTGGTCGGGAGCGAAGGCACATTGGGTTTGGTGACGGCCGCGACGCTCCGCTTGGTGCCGCTCGCCGCCGCCCCAGCGTTGGTGGTATTGGGTTACCCCACCTTGCCCGATGCCGACGACGCCGTCCCAGCCCTCCTCCCCTTCGGTCCGCTAGCAGTTGAGGGAATGGACGCCCGGTTGGTTCAGGCCTATGAGCGCCAGGTCGGAGGCGCACCCGCTCTGCCGGAAGGTGGCGCCTGGCTGATGGTCGAGTTGGCCCAGGCCAGCCAGGCCACAGCCGTGACGCGGGCCAGCGGCACCCGTCATGTCAGGGTCTTGCCGCACGGCGCCCAAGCGCAAGCGATGTGGCGCATCAGGCAGGACGGCGCCGGGTTTGGCGGACGCACCCCGCACGGCCACCAAGGCTATCTGGGGTTTGAGGATGCGGCGGTGCCGCCTGACCGGCTCGGGACCTATCTCAGGGAGTTCTACCAGCTACTGGATGACTTTGGCCTAGAGGGCATTGCCTACGGACACCTGGGCGATGGATGTGTGCACATCAGGATCGGTTTCCCGTTTGGGGCCGGCCCAACCGGGGTGCGAGTGTTCCGGGAGTTCATGGCAGCGGCGGGCCGCCTGGTAGTAGATCACGGCGGATCGCTCAGCGGCGAACACGGCGACGGGCGCGCCCGCTCAGAGCTGCTTAACTTGATGTACTCACCGGCCGCGCTGCGGCTAATGGAACAGATCAAGGACCTGTTCGACCCGTTGAATCTGATGAATCCAGGTGTGGTGGTCAAGGCGGCGCCGCTGGACGCCGACCTGCGGCGGCCAGGCGCCCCACCGGTCAAAGCGAACGGCGGGTTCGCCTTTAGCGCTGACGGCGGTGATGTCACCGCCGCGAGCCACCGCTGTGTGGGAGTGGCAAAATGCCGTACGGACCTCGGTCCGTTCATGTGCCCCTCATTCCAGGCGACCGGCGAAGAAAAGGACTCAGTGCGGGGCCGGGCCCGCATCCTGCAAGAAGTGGCGAACGGGAAACTGATCGGTCCGGGGTTCGCGGCGACTGAACTCGCTGCGGTGCTGGACCGGTGCCTCGGCTGCAAGGCCTGCTCGAAGGATTGCCCCGCTGGGGTGGACCTAGCCAAACTCAAGTCCGAGGCCCTGTTCCGCCGCTACTGCGGCAAGCCGCGCCCCATGGTCCACTATGTGCTGGGTGCTTTGCCCAGATGGTTGGCGCTGGCGGGGCGCCGCCCCGCCCTGTTCAACGCGCTCCTCCACACCCCGCTCCTCGGCCAAGCCCTGATGCGCGCCGGAGGCATGGACCCGCGCCGCCGCCTACCGCACCTGGCGCTGGAACCGTTCCAGGCGGCATCGTCCACTGGGCCGGCACCACTGGCCACCGACACTGACGTGGTCAGAGGCCCGCGCCCGGTGCTGCTCTGGGCGGACTCGTTCACTGGGCGTCTGGCGCCGCTGATTGCCCAAGCCGTACTGGATGTGCTCCAGGACGCGGGCCACACCGTCTATGTGGTGCCGCCCGGCACTTGCTGCGCTGTGACCTGGATTACTACCGGCCAGTTGCGGACAGCGAAACGCGTTCTGCGCTCATTGTTGGACGTGTTGGGCCCGTTCGCGGTCAACGGCGTCCCAATTGTGGGGATCGAACCGTCCTGCACGGCGGTACTGCGCTCCGACCTACCTGATCTATTGAGCGCTGATCCGCGTGCCCCAGCCGTGGCCCGTGCGGTCAAAACCCTAGCTGAGGTCCTGATGGAGGACGTGGCCGCAGGTTGGCAGCCCCCCGATCTGACCGGCGTCGAGGTGGTTGCCCAACCGCATTGCCACCACCACGCCGTGCTGGGCTGGGCCACTGACCGGGCGCTGCTGACGCGGCTGGGTGCGCAGGTCACGGAGTTGGCGGGGTGTTGTGGGATGGCCGGCAGTTTCGGCATGGAGCGCGGCCACTACGCTCTGTCCGTCAAGGTGGCACAGCGTTCCCTGCTGCCCGCGCTTGCCGAAGCCCCGGACGCGGTGTTCCTCGCCGACGGGTTTTCGTGCCGCACGCAAGCGGCTGACCTCGCGGGACGCGACGGCCTCCACCTCGCGCAGCTACTAGCCAAAGCCCAGCCCGATGCCGTCTGACGGCCATCGCTTCATCGCCCTGGTTGGCCCCACGGCCGTAGGTAAGAGCGCGTTGGCTCTGGATTTGGCGCAAGCCCTCGGTGCGGAGTTGATCAACGCCGATTCGATGGCTCTGTACCGGGGTATGGAGATCGGCACAGCCCGGACGCCGCAGGCGGGCCGGCGCCGCATCCCGCATCACCAACTAGATGTGCTGGAGGTCACCGAGGAGGCCTCCGTCGCGGCATATCAGCGCGCCGCCCGTGCCGCCATTGAAGACATCTGGTCCAGGGGCGCGGTGGCGTTGCTGGTCGGCGGGTCCGGGCTGTATGTGCGAGCGGTCACCGACCGGATTGCCTTCCCGCCGACGGATCAGGCCGTCCGGGCCAAATGGGCCGCCCTCGGCGAGGCCCACGGCGGACCTTACCTGCACGAGGAGTTGGCGCGCCGCGATCCGGCGGCAGCCGCCGCGATCCTGTCCGGGAATGTGCGCCGGTTGGTGCGTGCCCTGGAAGTGATCGAACTAACTGGGCGGCCCTTTAGTGCGCAACTGCCGGCGTTCACGAGTTGGCGGCCGGTTGGGATCATCGGCTTGGATCTGCCGGAT
>JAITJY010000012.1 GCA_031278675.1 Bifidobacteriaceae bacterium | reverse complement strand
CCGCCGCCCGCCTCGCCGCCGCCCTTGCCCCAACCATCCAAACCGGCCATACCGGCCACCTCCGTCTCCCTATAAGACGCAGGTACTTTTGCCCTCCCTCGCCCAGGCGTGCGAAGGGGGCCGAGCCCGCGTGGGCCCGGCCCCCTTGGTATCCGGATCGACCCCGGATTCAGGCCTTGCCCAAGATCCGGTTGATCTTCCCGCCGCACGTTCCGCAAAGGCCTTTCGCCATGCGGCGGCCGTTGGTCACCACGACATCGCCCGTCGCTTCGCGCTTGTCTTTGCACTTCATGCAGTAGAACTCACCGGTGTAGGTATCCGCCACGTCATCTCCATTTCACAAAAAAGGGCGCCCACCGGGTTGGTCGGCGCTCGCATTAGGGACCGATACTACAGGCAGATTGGGCCGCGGTTAGCCACACCGCCAAACTCTGCGCCCCCTTGGCGGCGGCTGGTTTGGCCAATCCGTTACACCGTCTGGACATCGCGGCGTTGTTCGGGCAAGGTTTGCCCGTGACCGATTCGCGTTTGACCATGCTCGCAGTCCACGCTCACCCGGATGACGAATCCTCGAAAGGCGGTGCGACTATGGCGAAGTACGCCGCAGAAGGTATCCGCGTGATTGTTGCCACCTTCACCGGCGGCGAACGCGGCGACATCTTGAACCCGAACTTGGCCGATGACGCGCAACTGGCGGCCGATCTGCCCGCCGCGCGCCGCCGTGAGATGGCCGAGGCGGCGCGCATCCTCGGCGTGGAACAGCGTTTCTTAGGGTTTGAGGATTCTGGGCTGCCGCAGGGCGATCCGCTGCCGCCCCTACCGCCGGGTTCCTTCGCGACGCTTGAGCCGGCTGCGGCGGCGCTGCCCCTGGTCAAGTTGATCCGTGAGGTCAGACCGGATGTGCTCACCACCTATGACCCGTCCGGGGGCTATCCCCATCCGGATCATGTTCAGACGCACCGGGTTAGTGTGGCCGCGCTCGAATTGGCCGCCGATCCGGGGTATCGCCCCGCTGTGGGGCCCGCGTTCGCGGTCCCTAAGGTGTACTACGACCAGGGGATCTCCCAGGACCGGATCATCGCGATCCACCGCGCCATGGAGGCGCGGGGTCTGGTCTCGCCGTACGCGGACTGGCTGACGGACCGGCCTGGACGCAAATCGAAAGAGCAGTACATTACCACCCGGGTGCCGGTCGCTGAGTTCTTCGAGGTGCGTGATCGCGCCCTGCGGTCTCACGCGTCCCAAGTTGACCCGAAGGGCTGGTTCTTCAAGGTGCCCCGGGACATTGAGCGTGCGGTCTGGCCCCACGAAGACTTCGAGTTGGTCTCCGCCACCGTCCCGGTCACCATTCCTGAAGATGATCTGTTTGCGGGTTTACGCTAACCCGGAAACAGGGTTTGACCTGCGCGTTTTAGCGCAGTGAGGCGTCCATGACGGCAATGAAGTGGCAGGTGAAACCGACCACCGTGCAGGCATGGAAGATTTCATGGAAACCGAAATGGTTGGGCCAGGCCTTGGGGCGTTTGAGGCCGTAGACCACTGCGCCTGCGGTGTAGGCGATTCCGCCCGCGAGGAGCAGCCACACTATCGCGGGCCCGCCCGCCCGCCAGAACTGGGGTAGGAATGCGACCGCCACCCAACCCAGGGCAATGTAGATCGGCACGTAGCTCCACCGGGGCGCGTTCAACCAGAAGACGCGGACCAGGATGGTGGCGATCGCTCCGCCCCAGACGGCGGCGAGCAGGATCACAGCGGTGCGGTGGTCCAACAGCAACGCGATGGGTGTGTAGGTTCCCGCGATGATCAGTGCAATATTCGAGTGGTCCAGGCGGCGCAGCGCGGCCGCCCACTGCGGTCCCCAACGGCCCAGGTGATACGTCGCTGAGGTCCCGAACAGCATCATTGCGCTGATCGCGAAAACGGCGCAGGCAATCTTGGCTGGGCCGGTCTTGGCCAGCACAATTAGGACAATCCCGGCGGCTATGGTGAGCGGGAACATCACGGCGTGGATCCAGCCGCGGGCGGCGGGTTTGACTTCGCTTTGGTCGGGCCGCGCTGCGGCGTTGGTGTGGCCGGGGGCCGTGTCAGGGGCGGGCAGAGTTGTGCTCATCGAACCTACGTTACCGTAGGTAGGCCTGTGAACTGGGATGAAATTGTGTTGGATCGGTGCAGACATCTAGGAGGTGGCCGGTGCCTGGCGCCCGGCCCCGGGGCGGAGGCGAACGCGGCCGCTAGGCTAGAAGCGATGGCGATCCCAGGAGCGGTGTACCGGCTCTACGAGAGGCGGCTCAAGAAGGCGCTGGCGGGTGCGGCGGTACCCCGCCATGTCGGCGTCATCTTGGACGGCAACCGCCGCTGGGCCAAAGAGGCTGGTGAATCCACTGCGACCGGGCACCGCGCCGGGGCCGACAAGATCATTGACCTGTTGACCTGGTCGGAAGAAGTCGGCGTGGAACTGGTGACGCTGTGGATGTTGTCGACGGACAACTTGGACCGGGCTCCCGCTGAACTGATGCCGCTGTTGCGGATCATTGAGCAGGCGGTCGCTAAACTGGCCCGCTCGGGCCGGTGGCGCATCCGCGTGGTTGGCGCCCTGGATCTGCTGCCGTACCAGACCGCAGGGCGCCTCCACGAAGCCGAGGCTGCCACCGCCGGCGTGGAGGGTTTGGGTGTGAACGTGGCGATCGGTTACGGCGGGCGCCGTGAGATCGCCGATGCCGTCCGTTCACTTCTCGCCGAACAGTCCCGCGCCGGCGTGTCGATTGAGCAGCTTGCTCACACACTCGATGTGGAACACATCGCCGAGCACCTCTACACTCGCGGTCAACCAGACCCTGAACTGGTGATACGCACATCAGGTGAGCAGCGCTTGTCCGGGTTT
>JAITJY010000444.1 GCA_031278675.1 Bifidobacteriaceae bacterium | reverse complement strand
GGGTTCCCTGTCGGATCGTCGCCCGGGTGCTCGGTCGGCTGGGTGGTGGGTTCTTCCGTGGGTTCTTCCGTCGGTTTTTCGGTGGGCCGATCCGTTGGCTCTTGGGTTGGGTTCCCTGTCGGATCGTCGCCCGGGTGCTTGGTCGGCTGGGTGGTGGGTTCTTCCGTCGGGTCCTCGGTGGGCCGATCCGTCGGCTTTTCGGACGGTTCGCCGGCGGGTTCCTCCGTCGGTTTTTCAGACGGCTCGCCAGACGGCTCCTCAGACGGTTCCTCAGTCGGCTCGCCAGACGGCTCCTCAGACGGTTCGCCGGTCGGTTCTTCCGACGGCTCCTCACTCGGTTCCTCACTCGGTTCCTCGCTCGGCTCTTCGGACGGCTCATCACCAGGTTCCTCAGACGGCTCCTCACCGGGCGCCTCACTGTCCGGGGGTGCGGTGAACTCGACCAGGGCGGGGGAGCCCTCGGTGATCTCGACGCCATCGGCTATGGCGGTCACGGGGTAGGTCCCGGCGGCACTAGCGGTCAGGACCAACTCGGCCACGCCGGCGGCATCGGTCTGCACTGATACGGCGGCGGGACCGGCCACCGACTCGGCCACCGACCCGGCGAGCGAGTACGCCGACACGCCATCCGGGATGGTGAACGCCACCCACCGCCCGGCCAGCGCGTTACCGTCCTTATCCGTCACGTGGGCTTGGAGCGTGCGGGTGGCGGCGGCATCGGCCACCGCTGAACCCTCCACGACCACCAAATGACTCAAGCCGGGCCCGGACGTCGGCGGGACGGCCGTCACGGTGAGCGGAGCTTCGGCGAGCTTCCAGGCGGTCCCGTCCGGGCCCAGCCCGTAGACGTAAACGGTCAACTCGCCGCTCTGGGTGATCGCCTGCGTCATCTTGAACCGGGAGATCGTCTCCAGGGGCAGGCCATAGGCGTAGGCCACATCCAGTCCGAGCAGGTCCGCCGCGCCCAGGTCATAGATCGCCTCCGCTGGCGCCGTCGCCAGCGGCGCGCCGACAGAGAGCCTCAGCGCCACCGGTTGATCCAACTGGCCGGGATTAACCGCCCAGCCGTCAATCGCGACCTGCCCGGGGTTGGGGGATGTGATCGGCCCCAGGTAGCCGCGGGTCTGGTTCAGCGACAGCGGTGAAGCCGCCTGCGTCACAGTGATCTCCGCGATCAGCCCGCCCGCAGTCACCTGAATCACACCTGAGCGCTCTAGGCCCAGATTCTGTTGCGCTCGTACGGCTACTTCCCCTTGGCCGATGCCGCGCGCCCCAGTTTCCGTCAGCCCGTCAGCGTCGATCAGCTTGAGCCAGGCGGGTGCCTTAGATACGGCGGTCCATTCGGCCTGGCCCGCGTCGACCTCGACCTTGATGACCTCCATTGTGCCGCTCTGCCCGGCGCTGACCAGCGCAGATGTGGGCGAGACAGTGAGCGAAGCCCCGTCCTGCGGCCACTGCTCTCCGAACACCGTGCGCACGGCGTCCAACAGGGCGGTGCCGTAAAGCTGGGACGGCTCAATGTAGCTGCCCTCCAAGAATTCGTTCCAGGCACAGATCACGGCCACGCCCCCGGTGGCCTCAGGGTTTGTGACCATCAAGTCCCGCGCGCGGCGCAAATGCGTCTCGAATTCGGCTGCGGTTGCCGAGGACTGATTGTGGGCTTCATCGCCCCAAAAGGCCCCCCAACTCGCGATCGGAGTGGCATCCCAGCCGGCCGTCAGCGGCAGGAAGTAGGGGATGACGGACCCATCCGCTTTGGATGGCACATTCGCCGTGATCCAATCCCACTGGTGCTCATAAACGTCCATCAGCTCCGCGTAACTGGTGGACATGGGCGAAGTATCGCCGCCCGCATCTGGCGAAGCCAGGTAATTGTGATAGTTGTAGGCAGACATCGCGTCATAGCCCAATTTGACCGGTAATTCCCGTACCCGGGAATAAATATTAGAGGTCGAACCGACCACATAAATCCCGGCCAAACCATTCGCTTGGGCTTGGGCCCGAGCCCGGTCCAGTATGCTGCCGAGCATTGTGTCCGCGTCGAGTCCTTCCTGCGCCGCAATGTATTCGACGTACGCGATAAAACCAGCGGTGTTGCCGATGAACAGGACCGGTTTACCCTCTAATGTCAGATAGGACGGCTCGCTGAAATAACGGTCGATCCAGTATTGGACCATCTTGTCCCATTCCTCCAACGAGGCGAGGTGGCGGCCCGGATCGGATTCCAAGAACTCGGGGTACCAGTTGAGCGCCAACTTGACCTTGGATTTGGCGTCCGCCGCCAAATAGGCATCCAGGGCAGACTCATTTTCTGGCCCCTGATAATTCCAATACCAGTCCCAGGCAACAAAGTCTATCCCCGCAGACGCCATTTCTTCCAACTGGCCATTGACAGTTTCTACTTGCGAGTCGTCATACCAGCCCCGCAATGGTTCCCGCTCAGGGGTGAGTTCCTTAGCCCAGGCCCACGAATCGGGTTTACCCCACCAGAAATTCGGCGACCAGGCGGGCATATAGTAGACGCCGACCAGCGGCTCATCCGCCGCGCTTGGAACCGTGAAAGTCAGGGTTTGCCGGCCCAGGGTGCCGGCGTCGAGGCGTGCTTCGACGCCGGCCGTCAGGTCGGCATCTGCCGTGAATTCGACTTCAACCACCCCATTGGACTTTGATGCCCACGGTCCTTGTGGGGTTACCGTCACCCCGGCCGGCACATCGAACCAGACCGCTACGTCCTCCAGCGTGGCGCCCTGCGCGTCGCGGACGGTGACCTGGCCGGACCAGACGGCACCGCCCAATTGTTCCACCACGAAATCTGATGTTTCGATGGCCGGAATCCCGGCGGTGGGTTCCGGGTTGGTGGGGGAGTCGCCGAAGACGGCGCCGACAGCGTCCAGCATGGCGCTGCCGCGCCCAACCGACGGCTCAATGAAGGTGCCCTCTAAGAATTCGTTCCAGGCGCAGATCATCGCTATGCCGCCGGTTTCGGCGGGCTTATCCTCGATTAGGGCGCGCGCCTCTTGGAGGTGATCGAGGAATTCGGCCGGGGTTGCCCCGGACTGGTTGTGGGCCGTGTCGTCATACAATCCGCCGGTGCCGGCCAGCGGCGTGGCATCCCAGCCAGCAGTTACTGGAACAAAATAGGGCCTGACTACGCCGTCAGCCGTGGTGGAAGAATGCGATGTGATCCAATCCCATTGCTGCCGGTAGGTCTCTTGCAATTCGGCGTAGCTGTGTGACGGGTCAGACTGGTCATCACTGACGCCGGGATCGGTAAAATATCGGTGATAATTGTAGGCGGACAAGGCGTCGAAGCCGACCAGATCAGAGAAATTGTTGACCCAATACGGATGGTTCTCGACGGCCCCGACAAAATAGATCCCTTCCAGCCCGGCCTTAGCCGCCACTCCCCGGCTGATATCCAGGATTTGGCGCTCAAGTTCCTGTGCGGTCAGGCTCTCCTCGGCGGCTATGTGATCCACCAATGTGCGGAAAGTGGAGGCGTTTGTAATAAATAGGACCGGTTTCCCGTCGATCTGCAAGTAAGATGGCTGCGTGAAATAGTTATCGACCCAGTGCTGGATCATCTCTTCCCACCCGGCTAGGGAATCGACTCCGCGATCCGGGTTTGCCTCAGACCATTCGGCACAAAAATTGATGGCGAACTGAACATCGGTGCTGGCCGGGGATGCGAGGTACGCCTGAAGAGCCACCTCTGGCGGTGGGCCGTCCTGGAACCAGTAGGAATCGAAAGCAACAAAATCGATCCCGGCGGACGCCATTTCCTCCAATTGGCCGTTGACCGTGGCAACCTGAGAGTCGTCATACCAACCGCGCAGCGGTTCGCGTTCAGGTGTTTTCTGGCGGGCAGCCGCCCATGAGTCCTCGGTCCACGACCAATAATCCGGCGACCAAGCCGGCATGTAGTAGACGCCGACCAGCGGCGTGGCCGCAGGCGTGCCGGGCGTGGAGTTGTCGCCGTCGTCGCCCCGCGCCGTGTTGGGTGCCGTCGCTAACGCGAACGGCATCACCACAGCTAGGACCACTGCGGAACACAAAACTAAAAATGCGCGCGATCTCATGGGATCTCCAATGCTCACCACTCGCCAATTGAGGGTTTTCCGATTCTGCCACCAAAAAGCGCGCTTGTGCGACCCCAGCCGTTAAAGTCGTGGTTAACCGTAGCCGACCCGCCCCGCCCCACTGCGTCCAAGCCGCGTCGGGGCCCCAGCCAGGCTCCAGCCAGGCTTCACCCAGGCCCAAGCCGGACCCCAGCCAGGCCTCACCCAGGTCCGGTTCAGGCCTCGTTCAGGCCCCGGCCATGCCCCCCACGGAAATACGAAATATGCGACCCCTAAACCAGCAACGACCAGAAACCGGCCGAGCCGAAAGTTATATAAAAGTTACACAAAACTGCCGCATAACGGTTGACGCCGGGGGGCCTACTTTGCTCAGGGCCCTGCCCCCTGCACCACTCCGTTCGAACTGCGCTCAGGCCTCGGCAAGCCCCGCACGCAGGAAAACCAGCGGCTCGGATTGGTTCAGGAACCGCCACGGCGACGGCAAGCCCCGCACGCAGGAAAACCAGACTGGAGACTCGGATTAGCGAGCCATACAGACATACCAGAAGACTAGATACTGCCAGCACTAAGACCAGAATCACCCCCCGGGGGTGATGGTGCGCCCGAGCTAAATCGCAGTTATGCGGTGATGCCCCGCCTAGGCCCCATTCCCTAGCCTCAAGCACACGAGGCTCTGTCACACCTCAAGGCCCGCGACTGGATGAGAAGTCGAGAGGAACACAATGAGGGCGAGGTACGACGCGGAGATTAATTGGAAAAGAGTGAAGCGAACATAGAAGTTATCTGGCATGGGGTTAACCCGACCGCGTAAGACAAGGAGCGCAGGCAATGAAGCCAAGCAGGAGAATCGTGACTAAGACAATGGATAGAAGGCAGTTCATGAAGGCTGCCGCAGTCGGAACAGCAGGGATGGCGGGCGCCAGCGTGCTCGGAGCTTGCGCGCCGCGCGGCACCGAAACGAGCCCGAGCGGCGATACCACGGCGGGGGGAAGCACGTCATCGTCGGGGGGCTACTACTCCTGGCTGGGGGAACCGCCCGTCGTCGAAGATTCCGAGATAACCGACACCGTCGAAGCTGACATCGTGGTAGTTGGCGGGGGCAACGCCGGCACCATGTGCGCCGTCGCCGCAGCCGAAGAGGGCGCCACCGTGGCCGTTATCGAGATGCAAGCCCAGGCGGACATCTACTACTACGGGCTGCACGATGTCGCCAACATCAATTCGGAACTGGTGCTCAGCCGGGGGGTCCCCGAAATCAAGAAGAGCGAATTCTTGGCCGAATTCCAGCGCCGTACCCTCGGCAAGACGAACCCGCGCATCGTCAGGAAGTTCATCGACAACTCCGGCCCAATGCTGGACTGGCTCTACGAGCGCATGCCCCAGGAAGCCAAAGACGCCTTGAAGGTCTACGACTGGCCGGACCGCGCCGACTACTGGGCCGTGGGCGGCGTCATCAACGGCTTCCGTTGCTGGCCGGGCTATGTCAACCTGAACTTCCAGGTCACGGCGCCAGTCCTGATCGCAGAAGCCGAAGCTCAAGGCGCCAAATGGTATTGGTCCCACACCGGCGTCTCCCTGGTGACCGAGGAAGGGGAAACAACCGAAAACCAGGAGAGCACTGAGGACGGCGTCGAGGTCTTCAACGATGTGCAGGTGCCCCAGACCAAAGTGACAGGTGTTATTGCCACCGACCCTGACGGCAACTACATCAAATTCGTCGCCAAGAAGGCCGTTGTACTAACCGCAGGCGATTACGGCGGCAACCCCGCGATGTACTACGCCATCCAGGATGAGCAGCGCTGGCTCTTCGAGGCGCACGGACTGGACACTAGCAACATGACCTGCAGCGGCTTCGGCCGCGACGGCAGCGGCATCAAGATGGGCATGTGGGCTGGCGGCAGCCTTGACCCCAACACTCGAGCCATGGTCTGGCCGCAAGTCATGTTCTCCAGCACGCGGTTCGCCACCAACCTCCTCAGTTGGGCGGGCAACCCATTCATTGTCATGGACCATGAAGGCCACCGCTTCTGCGACGAGACCACCCTAGGCGCCTACGCCCTGCTTTCGCAGGTGGAGCGGCGCAAGCCAGGACTGCGTTACTACACCATCTTCGACAGCAAGTATGAGAAATACTTCTCGATGAACCCGCCAGAGCACTTCGCCTTCAGTTTCACCGGCCCATCATCCGGGCAGGGCGGAGCAACCAGCCAGGAAGTCCTCGCGAAATGGCTGGCAGCCGGCCCGGCCGGCTACAACGCGAGCCAAGAGACGTCAGGCGAGGGGGAATCGGGTCTTGATAATGCTCCCGAACAGGCCCAGCCCACCAGCGGGGCTGAAGCTACCTGCTCCTGGGGCGCGAACAGCCTGGAGGAACTCTACGAATACATGGGCATGAGCGCCGAACTCAAAGCCAGCGTGCAGGCAGAGATCGACAAGTGGAACAAGTTCTGCGAACAGGGCGAGGACGAGGACTTTGGGCGTGACCCGCACATGCTAATCAGCATCTCCGATCCGCCGTTCTACGGCTTCTTCCGCATTGATGAGACGCCCGAGACCGGCACCGTCTGCCTTAACGGCCTGAACACCGACGACAATCAGCGGGTGTTGGACAAGAACTACAACCCCATCGTTGGGCTGTATGCCAGTGGTAACAACAGCGGTGGCCGTTTCGCTGTGCAGTACACCACGCCGATATCGGGTCTTACTTTGGGGATGGCTATGACGCTTGGTCGTCTGCTTGGTCAGCAGTTGGCTAAGGGCGAGATCTGACCGTGGACTGGCGAGGCCTGACGGGGGTCTCGCTAATAGCCGGCTGCGTTGGCGCATCGCTCGTCGTCAGCGCAGTCGGCCCATAGATGGGGGGAGGCCCAACCGGGGCTTCGCCATGGATAGGCTGCGCTGGCGCACCGCTTCGGCGCCAGCGCAGCCGGCCTTTGGCGCGGGTCGGGGTAGGCGGGCGGCGGCGGGGTGCACCGTGCCGGGGCCTTGTTGCCCGATGCCGACGTTCTCGATCCAGCGGCCGGGTAGCTCACGTTGTGGCTGGCCGCCCAGGCTCGAGGCGGCGTACCGTCCGGGCGCGGCGGGTGACTTGGCGGGCCTTGGGCCAGTCGGCGCCCCGGGTGTTGGTCGGCACCGCCACCGATCCGGCCAAGTCCAAGAAGTCAGGGGTCTTGGCCAAGGCCGCGCGCTTGCCCTCCAACCGGAAGATGACCGCGTCTCCGGTCTCTAGCCGAAGCGCGTCACGGATCGGCTTGGGTATTGTGACCTGGCCTTTCGAGGTCAGGCGCGCTGCTGCTTGCATGGCAACCCCTTACTTAGGCTCTCTGGTAAGGATAGCGTGCCGACAGGTACGGCGTCGCGCCTTCCTGCCGGGCGGCATCGTGCTTGGGCGCTTATCCTCGATCCACCGATCCACGCCTACTGCGCCACCCCGGCCAGGCACGCTGGACGCCCCTGGCCGGCTCAACAGGCCACCGGCCTGCCACCGTCGGACAGGAACGCCCATCGCACCCGTCTGGTGCTGCTCGCTACGGCGATCATCGGTGGATCCAGGCTTATCACGACGCGCCGTGGGCTGGGTCAGGCCTTGATGACCACTTTGAGGGCGTCGTGGGTGGCTGCCTTGCCGAAAACTTCGTAGGCCTGGAGCATCTCGCCGAGTTGGAAGCGGTGCGTGGCAAGGGGGCGGACGTTGAGTTTGCCGGCCTCGATCAATTCGATCAGCATGGGGGCGGTCACCGCGTCCACCAGGCCCATTGTCATGGTGATGTTCTCGATCCAGAGCCGGTCGATCGGCAT
>JAITJY010000078.1 GCA_031278675.1 Bifidobacteriaceae bacterium | reverse complement strand
CCGGGACGCCAGTGGCGTCCCGGCCCCAAGGGAACAGCCTCAATGGAACTGATCGATATTCCCCAGATCGTGTGGGACGGACTCTTCGTGGGTTCGTTCTATGCGCTCGTCGCACTCGGCTATTCGATGGTGTACGGCATCATCAAGTTGCTGAACTTCGCCCATGGCGACATCTACATGATCGGCGCGTTCGCGGCGTTCGCGATTCTCAGCGGAATCACGGGCGTGCCGGCTACCTTCTCGCTGGCAGTACTGCTTGCCGTGCTGATCCTCACAATGGCGTTGACTGGCGCGCTCGGCGTGGTGATTGAACGCATCGCTTACCGGCCGCTCCGCGGGGGGCCTCGCCTCACGGTTTTGATCACGGCGGTCGGCGTGTCATTTGTGCTGGAATATGCGGTCAGCCTGATGACGGACGCCAGTCCCAGAGTGTTCCCAGCCCAATTCCAGTTGTTGGGCCGCACCATGCACATCGCCGGTGCCCGCGTCACTGTGCCACAGTTGGTCTTGGTGGCGGTCGCGGCTGCGCTGATGTTCTTGTTGCAGCGTTATGTGATGCATTCGCGGGAAGGCCGCGCCATGCGGGCTGTCGCACTGGACCCGCAGGCCACCAAGCTGATGGGCGTCAATGTGGACGCGGTCATCTCGAAGACATTCTTTATCGGTTCGGCGCTCGCCGGTGCGGCCGGAGTCATGGCTGGCGCCTATTACGGGAAGATCGATTTCCTGATGGGCTTCATCATTGGTCTCAAGGCTTTTACTGCAGCAGTGATCGGCGGCATCGGCTCCCTGTATGGGGCGATGCTCGGCGGGTTGGTGCTGGGACTACTGGAGTCGGCATCGACGGCGTGGCTGGGCGGCGAATGGCGTGATGTGGTCGCGTTCGCCGTCCTGATTGCATTCTTGTCCTTCAAGCCCACCGGTATTTTGGGGGCGCGGGTCGTGGAGCGGATGTGATGGGTGTGGCTAACGAAACTCTGCGCGGAGAAAACCGGGCCGGCGGGCAGGCGATGGCCTCCAGTCGGCGGGCTCGTCGCTGGGCTGGGGCGCGTGATTGGCATCTGCCCGCGCCGCCCCCGAAATACGTCCGGGTGCATGTTGGCTCGAAGGGATTGCTGGGCCCTAGGCGGTTTATGGACGGGCTCGGTTTAGTCTTGTTCGCGGTCGCATTTTTCTTGCCGTTTATCACGTCGAACGCCTACTTTATGTCGATCGGCACATCGGCGGCGATTTTTGTGATGCTGGCTTCGGGGCTGAATGTGGTGGTTGGTTACGCCGGGCTGCTGGACCTTGGCTATGTGGCGTTTTTCGCCGTGGGCGCTTATGCTTCCGGGATTATGTCGACCAGGTATGGTTGGGACATGCTTCCCACTATTCCGGTGGTTTTGGTGGCTTGCGTTATCGCCGGAATTGTCATTGGTGGGCCCACACTGCGTCTGCGTTCGGACTATTTGGCGATTGTCACCTTGGGTTTTGGCGAAATTATTCGGCGGGTCGCCCAAAACATCGATGTCACCGGCGGGGCGACCGGGATCTATGGGATTCGGAAGTTCAGCTTTTTCGGCATTGATTTGTCCCAGAATATCGAGTTGTTCGGGATTGTTTTCCCGCCCAATGTTTCGTTTTATATGTTCACCGTCGCGTGTATGGGGATCGCGGTGGTTTCGGCCGCGCGGTTGGCCAAGGGCCGGATGGGGCGTGCCTGGCAGGCAGTGCGGGATGACGAGGATGCCGCCGAAGCGATGGGAATCAACACCTACACCACCAAACTGACCGCTTATGTCACCGGTGCGATCTGGGGTGGGATGGCGGGGATGCTCCAAGGTGCCCACGTCGGCGGGATTTCGCCGACCCAGTTCATGTTCTTGAATTCGGCGTTGATCCTGATGGCAGTTGTTATGGGCGGAATGGGGTCAACCCCGGGCGTGATTATTGGCGGTCTGGTGATTTCTTTGCTGCCCGAGGTGCTCCGCGAAGCCCAAAATGCCCGCTATTTGCTGTTTGGCCTGGCGTTGGTCGCGGTTATGGTTTTCCGTCCGAAGGGTTTGTGGCCCGCCAATTGGCACCTGCCGTTCCTCGGCACGGGGCACACGCTGCGCACAGACGAACTGGCCGATCCAGCCGCCGATCCCCCCGGCCCGCCCGGCGCGGAACTAGACGCCCCACCGGTGTCGATGCTGGACCTCGCGCCCCCCGAGGCCGAGGCGAATGCGCTGGTCAGCGGCCTGGCGGCGGATGGCGAGGACGGGGCTGGAACTGGGGGCGCGGCATCGGCCACGGGGCCCGGCGCGGATGGCGAGGACGGGGCTGGAAGTGGGGGCGCGGCATCGGCCACGGGACTCGGCGCGGATGGCGAGGAGGACGGGGCTGGAAGTGGGCGCGGGGCATCGGCCACTGGACTCGGCGCGGATGGCGAGGAGGCGGAACGATGAGGGTACCTGGGGGCTCGCTGTCGGGCTCGCCGACTGTGCTGGAAGACCCGCCCGAGGCGGAACGAGTGCTGCGGGTCAGTGGACTAAAGGTGCATTTTGGCGGGGTCAAAGCGGTTGACGGGCTCAGCTTTTCGGTCAAACGGGGCGAGATTGTCTCGATGATTGGGCCGAATGGGGCGGGCAAAACATCGGCGTTCAACTGTATTACGGGCTTTTATAAGCCGACGGAGGGGCGGGTCACATTCAAAGGGCGGGACATTACGGGATTTAGGCCGTCGCGGATCACTAAACTCGGGATGTCGCGGACGTTCCAGAATCTGCGGCTATTCCAAGACCTGACCGTGGTGGACAATGTGCGCACGGGGGAACACACGCGTGTCCCGGAAAACCTGTTGGACACGGTGTTGCACACGCCGCGTTACCGCCGTCAAGAGAGGCGTTCGCTGGAGGCGGCGCGCGGCTGGCTGGACTTTGTCGGTTACCGCGAGCCAGAGGATGCGGCGGTATCCGCTCTGCCTTATGGCGAGAGGCGGCGGGTCGAAATTGCCCGGGCGTTGGCGGCGGAACCCGAACTGCTGCTGCTTGACGAACCGGGTGCCGGTTTGAACCACAATGAGAAGGCTGATTTGCTGGATTTGATCCGGCGGATTCAGGCGCTGGGCGTCTCAATTGTGTTGATTGAACACGATATGGGTTTGGTGATGGAGGTTTCTGAGCGGGTAGTGGTGATGAATTACGGCAAAGAAATCGCTGACGGGACTCCGGATGAAGTCAAAGCTGATCCGGACGTGATCGAGGCCTATCTGGGCACGGAGGATGATTGAGCATGGCAGGGACTTTGGTCGTTGAGGACGTGAATCTGTTTTATTCGCGCGTCCAGGCTTTGCGGGGCCTGTCGTTGGAGGTCCGCGAGGGCGAGATTGTGGCGCTGCTCGGCAACAATGGCTCCGGCAAAACCACCACGATCAACATGTTGTCGGGGTTGGTGCGGCCCAGGTCAGGGACGGTGCGCTGGGGTGACGTGAATCTGGCGAAGGCGCAGCCTTGGACCATTGTTGGTGCCGGCGTAGTCCAGGTGCCGGAGGGACGGCGGATCTTTTCGACTATGACGGTCCATGAGAACCTCCAACTCGGCGGCTATTTGGAGCGGGATAGCCGCGTCGTTGAGGAACGCATTGAGCGGGTCTATGAGTTGATGCCGCGGTTGGCGGAGCGCGCTGGTCAGCAGGGTGGAACCATGTCTGGTGGGGAGCAGCAGATGCTGGCGATGGCCCGGGCGCTGATCGCCGAGCCGAAGCTCCTGCTCCTGGACGAACCCTCGATGGGGTTGGCCCCGCTCGTGGTCAAACAGGTGATGGAGATAGTGCAAACCGTCGGCGCGATGGGCACTACTGTGCTCCTGGTGGAACAAAATGCGCGCGCCGCTCTGCGGATTGCTGACCGCGCTTATGTCATGGAGAACGGCAGCGTCCGGATTGAAGGTCCGGCTGGCGAATTGGCTCGTGACCCGCGCGTCATAGACGCGTACCTGGGCGCCTGATGCCTGCGGGTGGCGGGGCCGGCGCCGGTGCGGGCGGCCCGAGCGGGCCGGTCGGTGCGGCAGGCGCGGCCGCGCGCAACGCTCCCGGCGGTGCGGCGACCTCGAACGCGCACGCTGGGGCACACGCAGACGCGCACGCAGGCGCCCGCAACGCTCCCGGCCGTGCGGCGCACGCAGACGCGCACGCAGGCGCACACGCAGACGCGCGCTACGCTCCCGGCGGTGCGGCGACCTCGAACGCGCACGCTGGGGCGCACGCAGGCGCGCACGCAGACGCAGACGCAGACGCACACGCACACGCACACGCAGACGCACACGCAGACGCAGACGCAGGCGCACACGCAGACGCGCACGTGGGCGCGGGCGAACGGGCCAATCTGGCCGGTGTTCGGCCTGGTCAGGCGATCGAATTCACCGATTATCACACCGCCGGCGAGCCGTTCCGGATCATCGGCGCGGTGCCCGCCGCCTTGGTCAAGGCCAACCAGCTAAGCCCCGATCCGTCCGCTGGTTTGCCGACGCCGCCGGGCCGCAACGTGCTGGAGCGCCGGACCTGGATTAGGCAACACTGCGACGGGGTGCGTCGCTTGTTGGTCAACGAGCCGCGCGGCCACGCGGACATGTACGGCGGTTGGGTGGTGCCCTCTGACGGCCCGGATTCTTCCGGGGCAGATGCCGTCTTCGGGGTCGTCTTCTTCCACAAGGACGGCTATTCGACCGCTTGCGGCCATGGCTCGATCGCGTTGGGCACGTGGGCGCTTGAGACGGGTTTGGTTTCGCCGCCAAGTCCGCCCCCGGATGCCACCGGTTGCGCCGCTACGCCCGATGCCGTCCCGCCCGCCGGCGCCGAAGACCCGCCAGATCACGCCCGCCCGCCGGGCGCCCCAGACCGCGCCGGTTGCGCCGCTACGCCCGATGCCGTCCCGCCCGCCGTGGAGGTCCCGTTCGCGCTGGATGTGCCCTCGGGCCGGGTCCACCTGACCGGCCGGATAGTTGATGGGCTGGTCGCATCGGTGCGGTTCCGGAATGTCCCTTCGTGGGTGGCGGCGCGCGGGGTGCGTGTAGCGACGCGGCTCGGCCCGGTCCTAGCCGATATCTCTTACGGTGGCGCGTTCTACGCCTCGGTGCGAGCGTCCGACCTGGGCTTGACGGTCGCCCCGCGCGACCTGGACCAGTTGATCGCGGTTGGCCGCGAGATCAAATGGGCTCTGGACACTCACCCGGCGGTGGCCCACCCGGCGGATGTGCGCCTGTCTGGGTGTTACGGGACCATTTGGTGGGAGCCGGCCGAACCAAGTGGTGCGGCGCAGCCGGCGCCGCTCCCCGGGTCAACCGGCGTTGTGACCGGTGGCGCGGGCGCCGCACCACTTGGCGCAATCCCGCCCGGACTAGGCTCCCTCCAGGCTGCGGCGGGGATTGGTGGCGCGGCGCGCCTGGGGCAGCGCAACGTCACTATTTTTGCGGATGGGGAGGTGGACCGGTCGCCGTGCGGCTCGGGCACGTCAGCGCGGCTCGCGCTGTTGGCGGCTGACGGTCTGGTGGGCGAGGGCCGCGAGCTGGATCATTGGTCTATCATCGGGACGCGGTTCATTGGGCGTGTGTTGGGCGCGGGGGCGCCGGTCGCCCGGGACGGCGAGTTGGTGCCAACGGTGGCGACGGAGGTCGAGGGCCGCGCCAGCCACACCATGACAGGTGCGGCTATTTTGGCGCCTAACGATGAGGTCGGATTGGGGTTTCAGCTACGGTGATTGGCGCAAACGAACTGATCAATGCCTTGTTTCCGCGGGGGTTGCCCACGCCGCAGGCGATTGATTCGGCGGCGCTCGCCGAGGTGGCGACACCGGCGCTGGCGATCGCGGCGATCCGCGACTGGATCATTAGCGGTGAGCCGGTCACGTCCCAGCGGACGGTGGTGGCTCTGGCTGCTGGTGATTTGCTGGTGATGCCGGCTGAGTCGAGCCGTTATGTGGGCATCAAACTGGCGACGGTGGCTCCGGCCAACCCGGCGCGCGGCCTGGATCGGATTCAGGCTGTCTACCAACTTTTCAGCGCGGACAGTTTGACGCCGTTGGCCTGTTTTGACGCGAATGCGATCACGGCGCTGCGCACGGGGGCGGTTTCGGCGGTCGCGATCGACGCGCTGGCCTCGCTCAACGCCGGCCGGCTGGTGGTATTTGGCACATCGATCCAGGCGGAGTCGCATGTGGTTTGCATGGCTGAGGTCAGGACCTTGACTGATGTCGTGATCGCTGGCCGCAATCCGGTCCGGGCCGCCGCCTTGGCGGCGCGTTTGCGTGCCCGGGGCCTGCCCGCCCGCTGGTCCCTGACCGCCTCCGCCGCCCAGGCGGCCAATCCGCCTGAGCCTGGCTGGGGCGGCGCAGTAGGCGAGGATCGGTGGGTCGAGGCTGAACGCAATCCTGCCGCATCTGACTCGCCCGGGGCTGCGCTGCCTGCGGCTGGTCCCGCTGAGCCGCCTGGCTTCGCGGGCACATCAGCCGAAGGCGCCGCTGCGCTTGACGGATTGGCGGCCGCAGACCAGTGGTTCGCTCCGCTGCCTGCGGTCTTGGGGGAGGCGGAACTGGTGGCGACGTGCACGTCATCGGGCAGGGCGTTATTCGCGGCTGAGGCCCTGGCGCCGCACGTGGCCGTTGCGGCGGTCGGGTCGCATACGGCGGATGCGCGCGAACTGCCCGGCGCGGCGCTGGTTGGCGCGAGGCTGGTCGTGGAGGACCGGGACGCGGCCTGGCGCGAATACGGCGACTTGATCTTGGCGCGCGACGAGGGCCTAATCAGCGAGGCGGATATCGCCGGTGACCTGGCCGAATGCGTCCGCGACCACTGGGGTCCGAGCCCGGGCCGCACCATCTTCAAGTCAGCGGGCATGGGCTGGGAAGACCTAGCTGTAGCCCAACGGCTGTTTGAGGAGATACGCGGCGACCTGGGGTAATGCGCTGCGGCGCGCCGAAGCGGACAGCTCAGGCCTGGGCGCCCGACAGCGCTTGTCTGCCGCGTTTGTGCTGGTGAGAGCTTCGCTGTCCCCTGCCCGGGCACGGTCGGACGGTGTTGTTCAACACCGCCCAAGACCAATAGGTGAGCCCGCAGTGGGGCGCAGTTGACGGCCGGGCGGCGCCGACCAAAGATGGGTCACCATGGACGATGCCGCCCAGCTAGGGTCTGCAGAACAGGCTCCGCTTGTGGCATCGCCGGGTGGGTCGCCGTGGACGATGCCGCCGGGCCGGGGTCTGCAGACCAGGCTCCGCTCGTGCCATCACGGGGGGTGTCGCCATCGGCGATGGCGTTGAGCCGAGGCGGCTCAACTTTGTAAGTTGCGTGTGGTAGACTCAACTTTGGCCGGGCCTAGTTGGTTCGGCACCTACTATCAACCGGACAACGCGAGGAGGACTAACATGACAGCACATCCGTTTGACCCATTCCGTGAGATTGACCGCCTGTTTGGCCAAGCCAGCCACGCTGCGGCCGCCGAAGCGCGGATCATGCCGATGGACCTGTACCGCCAGGGCGACGAGTTCGTGGCCAAAGTCGACTTGCCTGGAGTCGATCCAGGCTCGATCGACATCGACGTGGATGACAGAACCCTGACGATCAGGGCCGAACGCCCTGCCGTGCAAATCGACACCACCCAAGAAAACAGCGTCTGGCTGAGCCGCGAACGCACCGCCGGTTCCTTCGCCCGGCAAATCTCCTTGGGCCAGGGCCTGGACCTAGGCAAGATCGACGCAAACTACCGCGACGGCGTGCTCACCCTGACAATCCCGGTCGCCGAGGAAGCCAAACCCCGCAAGATCTCAGTCCGCACGGACAAGACCATCGCGTCCTGACGCCAAAGCCAACCGTCCGGCAGGTCAAGGCATGGCGCGCAGTAATGCGCCGCGCCGGACCTTTCCAGATCACGGAGCCAGCCTGGGCAGCTTACGCGACAGCGACTCGTCCGCGCAGGTCAGGGGCGTCCAGCGGGCCTAGCTGGCGAGCGGCGCCCTGGGCGAGGATCGGTGGATCAAGGTTAAGGCAGCGACCAGTCGAGCGGCGGGGCACCGAGCTGGGTGAGGAGCGCGTTGGCGCGCGTAAATGGACGCGAGCCGAAAAAGCCTCGCTGCGCCGACAAAGGCGACGGATGGGCCGACTCGATCCGGGGGATCGCCCCCAGGAGCGGCGCCAAATGAGCGGCATCGCGCCCCCACAAAATCGCGACCAATGGGCCGCCGCGCTGCGCTAGGACCCGGATCGCATGGTCGGTCACGGCCTCCCAACCCTTGCCGCGATGCGACCCGGCCGCACCAGGGCGGACGCTCAGCACCCGATTAAGCAGCATCACGCCACGCTCAACCCAAGGCGTAAGGTCGCCGGTGCTGGGTGGAGGCACGGCGGCATCGTCCACTAATTCCCGGAAGATGTTCCGCAGCGAACCGGGCAACGGCCGCACGCTGGGTGCGACCGAGAAACTCAAACCGACCGGATGCCCCGGTGTGGGATACGGGTCCTGCCCCACAATCAGGACTCTGACCTGGTCCAACGGGTAAGTAAAAGCGCGCAGCACCTGGGGGCCCGCCGGCAGATAACTGCGGCCCGCAGCCACCTCCGCGCGCAGGAAATCACCCAACTGCCGGATTTTGCCCTCCACCGGCGCCAGCGCGTCCGCCCAGGCAGGATCGATAATCTGGTCCAGCGGCGGCACCTGAGACGGGATCGGCGGCATGAGACCGCAGACTACCGCGAAACGCGGCCCGAGTGCCACGCTTTGGATGTCTTTGGGCGTTAGCATGGCTGCGGTAAACAACGTGATAAATCATCTGAAGGGTGGCAGAGCATGGGGCAGGCCGAACGCCTGACGCAGGCGCCGACCTTGACCGGCCTTGAGGTCCAAGTCCTCATGTTCGAGCGCCAATGGTGGCGTTACGAGGGGTCGAAAGACAATGCGATCCGTGAATTGTTCCAACTGGACCCGATCCGGTATTACCAAATCTTGAGCGGGTTGTTGGACACTGAGGCGGCGCTCGCATTTGATCCGCGCCTGGTAGGCCGCTTGCGGCGCCAGAGGGATGAACGCGTCGGCGCAAGGTCAGCGCGCCGACTCAGCCGCCGCGATTTGGGACATGGAGCAGATAGGCTGTGATCTGTGGCTAAGAACGACTATCCGTATCCGCCAGACGAGTTCGACCGGGTCAACATGGAATCCCGTCCCAAGGAGGTCCATGCTGCGCGCCGTGGGCCGTGGAGCCGGGTCTGGCCATTCCTGCTGGTCATAGTGCTAATACCGGCGATCGCGTTCGCGGTTGTCTACTTCCTAGGCGACCGCCTGCCAGGCCGTAGCAACAGTTCATCTCCCGGCACTACCACCAGTCAGGACACTCCAGCCGACCAGCCGCCGGCTGCCGAGGAGACCTTGGACACACCTGCGCCGGAAGAGACGACGCCTGAGCCTGAGACCCCCGAGGCGCCCGCGATCGACAAGACGGTCACTATCACGGTCTACAACTCCGGGGCCGGCAACGAAGCAGCCCTCCGGACCGCTCAGGGCCTCCAGGCCGCAGGTTACGCCAACGCGTCCAGCCACGGCACGCCTAACCCCGCCTCACCGGCGACCACGACCGTCTACTATTCGGCCGCAGACCAGGCCACGACCGCCGCCGACATAGCCGCGATCCTGGGTGGCGCACCGACCCAAATCGACGCCGCAGTGGCCGGTGGGGGGATCGTGGTAGTGATCACGATGGATCATTTCCCGGCTTCTTGAGGCATCCGCCAGGCGGGCGTGAAGCGTCGGCGGTTTGCACTCGACGTGCTAGAGTGCTAACCATGGATTAGCACTCTCCCCGTGAGAGTGATAACGAACCAGGTGAGGTCCTGGCGGTCGGCGAGACGTGAACGCCGCCCGGCTGGGCCGTCCGTCGCGGGCACCGGTTCGCCTTGCCAAAGTCAAGCAAAGGAAACGAAGAAACGAATGGCTAAGATCATTGCCTTCGATGAGGATGCCCGTCGCGGCATGGAGCGCGGCCTGAACACTCTGGCCGACACGGTCAAGGTGACCCTCGGGCCGAAGGGCCGCAATGTGGTCCTGGAGAAGAAGTGGGGCGCTCCCACCATCACTAATGACGGCGTGTCAATCGCCAAGGAAATTGAACTGGAGGAGCCTTTCGAGAAAATCGGCTCCGAAATGGTCAAAGAAGTCGCCAAGAAGACCGACGATGTCGCCGGTGACGGTACCACCACGGCAACCGTTTTGGCCCAAGCGCTGGTGCGTGAAGGTCTGCGGAACGTCGCGGCAGGGGCCAACCCGATAGCGTTGAAGCGCGGGATCGACCAAGCGGTCGAAGTCGTGGTCAAAGCGTTGTTGGCCCAGGCCAAAGAGGTCGAGGGTAAGGAAGAAGTGGCTGCTACGGCATCCATTTCCGCAGGTGACCCGGCCATCGGCTCACTCATCGCCGAAGCGATGGACAAGGTCGGCAACGAGGGCGTCATCACCGTTGAAGAATCCAACACCTTCGGGCTGGAACTGGAACTGACGGAGGGCATGCGGTTCGACAAGGGCTACCTGTCGATGTACTTCCAGACGGACCCGGAACGGCAGGAAGCGGTGCTGGAAGACTCGTACATTTTGTTGGTCGAGTCGAAGGTCAGTTCTGTTAAGGATCTGCTCCCGTTGTTGGAGAAGGTCTCGCAGGCGTCCAAGCCGCTGGCGATCATCGCTGAGGACGTGGACGGCGAAGCGTTGGCGCTGCTGGTGGTCAACAAGGTGCGTGGCTCACTCAAGTCGGTCGCCGTCAAGGCTCCTGGGTTCGGCGACCGCCGCAAGGCGACGCTGCAGGACATCGCGGTGCTGACCGGTGCGACTGTCATCTCGGAGACGGTTGGCTTGAAGCTGGAGAATGCGACCCTGGATCTGCTGGGTAGCGCCCGCAAGGTCGTGGTGACGAAAGATGAGACCACGATTGTCGATGGCGGCGGCGATGCCGACGAGATCGCCGGCCGCGTGTCGCAGATCCGCTCGGAGATCGAAGCTTCGGATTCCGACTACGACCGCGAGAAGCTGCAAGAGCGTTTGGCGAAGCTGGCTGGTGGCGTGGCCGTGATCAAGGCTGGGGCCGCCACCGAGGTGGAGCTGAAGGAACGCAAGCACCGCATCGAAGACGCCGTGCGGAACGCGAAAGCGGCTGTCGAAGAGGGGATCGTCGCCGGTGGCGGCGTGGCGCTGCTGCAAGCTGGCCGTGAAGCGTTCAGCGACCTGAAGCTGACCGGTGATGAAGCGATTGGCGCCAACATTGTCAAGGTGGCGCTGTCTGCTCCGTTGAAGCAAATCGCTGAAAACGCCGGGTTTGAGGGTGGCGTTGTCGCTGAGCGGGTCAGCAACTTGCCTGCCGGCCAAGGCTTGAATGCCGAGACTGGCGAGTATGAGGATCTGATGGCGGCTGGGATCAACGACCCGGTCAAGGTGACGCGGTCGGCTTTGCAGAACGCGTCCTCTATCGCCGGTCTGTTCCTGACCACTGAAGCCGTTGTGGCCGACAAGCCGGAGAAAGCTGCTCCGGCTGCGCCGGACGGCGGCATGGGCGGCATGGACTACTAAAATCCGCAGCCGGTTGTTTCACGGCCCGATCACTGGCTCGGGGCAGCGATTTCCGTGTCGCTGCCCCGAGCTTTTGTGTCTGCGGTGCGAGAAATCCCGGTGTAACGCTGTTGCTGGTTCGGCAAGTCGTAGGTAAAAGCGCTAGTTTGGTCACATGGATTCTACTTCCAAGACCGTGCGTGTGGGGATTGTCGAGGATGAGGACCTGCTCCGGTCAATGCTGGTGGACCTGGCTTCGAGCCATCCGGGTCTGACCCTGGTTGGGGCCGCTTCAGGCGTCGTAGACGCCAAAGCCAAGTTCCCGCCCGGGTCGATCGACTTGGTGTTGATGGATGTCGCGTTGGGTGATGGCAACGGTGTCGCTTTGGGTGTGTCGATGCAGCGGGCTGACCCAAGGTTGGCGGTAATGCTGCTTTCGAGCCACGATGTGATGGATCTGGTGGTGTCGATCAGCACCAATGTGCCTCGCCCGTGGTCGTATTTGTCGAAGCGATCATCCGTCACCCGCCAGGTGCTGTTCCGGTCAATCGAAGCGGCTGCGAAGGGTGAGACAATCCTGGATCCAGAATTGGCCGAACAGTCAGCGCCGCGGGAAGGTACTGCGGTGAGCCAGTTGTCGCACGCGCAGTTGCAGGTGTTGCGCTTGGTGGCTCAGGGATTCTCGAATGCCACTGCGGCGGAGCTTCTCGGGTTGTCGCGCCGATCAGTGGAGAACCATCTTCAGACGATCTACCGAATACTGGGGATTACGTCCCACGACGCATCGCCGCGCGTCGCCGCAGTTTTGCAATTCTTGCAGCAGACAGCCAGAAAGTAGGCGGCCGTGGCCCGCCGACCGAGGCCCGCCCCGGCCAGTCAAGCTTCGGGGGCCGCCGCCGGGTCGCGGCGCCTGGGGCGGCGCGATGGCACGTACCAGGCCACCGAACGTTGGGTCTATGTGGGCTTCGTGGTGCCTTTGATTTTGGTGATCACCGTCAACTTGGTGTTGCAGTGGTTCACCGTCTATGGCTGGACTGCCACACCGTGGCAGCAACCGCCGTTCACCACTTCGAGCCTGTTCGGGATGTGGTCCCTGGCACTGTTGCCGACCCTGGTCGGTGCGGCCGCGATGCTGCCGTTTTATCCGGTTGGGCAACCGTGGGCTTTGCGGATTGTGATGTCGGCGGCTTTTTCCATCATGGCTGGGGCGCTGCGCTTCGGTTTGGTTTACGTCATTTGGGGACCGGCGATTATTCTGGGCCCCTGGCTGCTGGAGGCCATCATGTCGCTGGTGGTGCCGTTTTCTTGTATCACCGTGTCGATGTATCTGGCCAAGTCTCAGGTGAACTCTGTCCTGGCGGAGCGGCGGCTGACCGAGTTCGAGTTCAGTTCCAGCCAGGCCGCCCTTGAGCGTGAAAACGCTGAACTGCGGGTGCGCCGTGAGTTGTCGTCGGTGTTACATGACCATGTTCAGCAGCGCCTGGTTTATGCGGCGTCGCGCTTGCAGAGCGAGGTTGTGCCGCTTGCTACCGAAAACAATGATGAGTTGGCGATCCGGTTGTTGGGGGAGATCATCGCCGACATTGATCGCCTGCGCGAGGACGATGTGCGTCAGTTGTCCCATTCGCTCTTCCCTTTGGGCGCGGATCTTGGGCTGCATCAGGCTGTCGCCTTGGTCTTGGGGCGTGTGCCCCGGAGTGTCAAAGTGAACTTTGTGACCAGTGAGCGGGCCGCCGGGTTCGACACCGTTTTGGACCCCGAATGGGACATCGGCCACCGCGCGGCCATGGCTGAGATCCTGGACGAATCGATCACCAACGCGCTGAAACATGGTCAAGCCGACACGCTTTGGGTGGACCTGGACGTGGTGGGCACCGACGCGGAGCGCACTGTGGTCCTGACTGTCGCCAACAATGGTGCACCACTCAGGTCTGATGCTGTACTGTCCGGTTTGGTCCAGCACCGCGTCCGCGCTCAGATCCGTGGCGGGGGCTTGAATCTGGACCTGGACCCTGCCGGGCACACCCGCTTGACGGCGTGGCTTCCGGCCAAGCCCGTGGCCACTACCAGCACAAATGTGCCCGCCGCGCCCGCCGCGCCCGCCATGCCCCCGTCCGTGGCCGCCCCGCAGCGAGCCCCCGAAGCGCCGCAGGCCGCGTCTGCGCCGACCGCTGCCGACGATGCCGCCGCCCCGCCCACGTCCGCCGGTGCCGCTGCGCCGCCTGCCCAGACAGATGCCGCCGCCGCCCGGCCCGCGCCGACCGATGCCGTCGGGCCGCCCGACCCCGCCGCCGCCCCCGGGCTTACCCCCGACGGGGAGGAAGGCTCGGCTGCGGCGGACGGCATCGGCGAAGGGCACCGGGGGGAGGCGCCAACCGGGGGCTAGTGGGTGAACAGCTCACTCAACCCACGAGCCCTCATCGCGTGGGGGAGGCGCCAACCGGGGGCTAGCGAGTGAACAGCGCCATGTTGGCTTGTTCGACTTCGGCGTAGCTTTGCCCCGCCGCGTTCAACGCCTGACTCAGGGAAGCCAGGGCGTCCTCTACCACTCGCTGGGCGCCGCGCCACTGCTCCATTGCGGCGCCGAAAGCGTTAGCGGCTGAACCGGTCCAGACGCTAGCGAGTTCGGCGCATTGTCCGTTGAGTGTGGCAATTTCACCTTGAATGGCAGCGATACTCCCGTTGGCGGCACTGGCCACAACGCCTAGGGTTTCGGAGTTGACTTGGAATGAACTCATGGATCCTCCTTCGGTCCTTCGGGCCACGCCTTGTGGCCATCTTCAGACCGTAAACGCCGTCGCATCAACTCCGCGCGCGGGAAAACCCGGGGCTGTGGAAAACGTTTTAAAGGTGCGGCCGCGAGCCAGCCGCAAGAACGGGCCCACGAGCAGACCCACGAGCGGGTTCACGAGCCGCCGCAGGACTCGCAGCACGAGTCGGCCCGGAAACAGGCCCGGAAACAGACCCGGAAACCGGCCCGGAAACCGGCCCGGAAACAGACCCGGAGGCAGTCAGGGCCTGGAGTTCGGCGAGGCACCTGGCTAATTCCGCTTCCACATTGTGACGGGCCGGGCCTTCCCAGGCCGCAGTCGCCGAGGTCAGGAACAGCCGGTCCTTGGACAGCCACCGGCGGAGCACCGCCAACCGCGCCTCCAAGATGGTGACGAGTGGGGAAGCAGCGCATTCTTCTCTTACAGCGACGGCATAAGCGCGGTAGGTCCGGGGATCGGAGGCCAGGATGGAGCGTTCGGCGTCACACAGGACAGCCAGGTCGGGGTCTTTGATTTCCTTCGGGCGGGCTCCCAAACACGCGACCAAGTGGTGCACGCGCTGAGCTTTGGCTGGCGTCAGCCCCAAGTGCGTTAGCTGGGCCAGGGCCAGTTCAGCGGATTGGCCCTCATCTTCGCCCCAGGTGTGGTGGGTCAGTTCAACCAGGTCGGTGGATAAGACCGCACCGTGGTAGAACGCTGCCAGACGCACTACGCAAGGGCAGGAGGCCTCCTGAGCCAACTCGTCGACCTTCTCCAGGACGCCGATCAGGTGCCCCACTCCGTGGAACACCCGCGACGGGTTGTCCCACCGGTCCAGCAACTTCGATCCCAGCCGGTTGGTTTCTTCAGGCGAGGCGGGCGAACCGGCCGCAGCCAGCGTTCTAGACCAAACGCCCAACAGCCACTCAGGATACGTCTTTGCACCCATCCGAAAGGCCATCCTTATCGCAGGAACCCCGCAGACGCTCGCTGAACCAAGGTTTGGCAAAGCCAGGCCTCAGGAGAGCATTGAGCAACGCTCTCCTGAGGCGTCCGATAGCGTTTGTCTGCCGCGTTTCCACTGGTGAAAGCTCCGCCCTCACCAGCCAAACACGGTCGGACGGTGTTGGACAACACCGTCCTAGGGCAGGCCAGGTTTGTGGCCCTGGGCCATATTAGCTCCCGCCTGGTCGCTAGGGAATCCACCCGGGGGAGGTAATGCCACGCGGAAGGTGGCGCCGCCGCCGGGGGTATCATCCACCTCAACGGTGCCACCGTGGGCCGCGACCAACCCAGCGACAATCGCCAGACCCAGCCCGGAGCCACCCGAATCCCGTGACCGTGAACCGTCCACCCGGAAGAACCGGTCAAACACCTGCGACCGCTTCGCGAGGGGTATGCCAGGACCGTGATCTTGGACTTCCAGGACGGTCCAACCGTCGCCACGCAGCGACACAGCCAACTCGACCGGTGAGCCCGGCGGCGTGTGCTGGATCGCATTTGCGACCAGATTGGTCACCACGCGGCGCAGCGCCGATTCGTCGCCGATCACGGTGGTAGGGCCAGCCGCGCCGTCCATCAGGAATGTCAGCGGCCGTGACGGGTCTAACGCTTTGGCGTCAGCCAAGACATCACCCACCAAAACGGGCAGGTCAACGGGCTGACGCGCCTGAGGCCGGGCCTCATCGAGCCGCGCCAAAGTTAACAGATCAGAGACCAGCAGCCCCATCCGGGTGGCCTCGTCTTCGATCCGGCGCATCGCTCCGCGCAGAGCAGGATCATCTTCCAAGGCACCCATCCGGTACAACTCGGCGTATCCGCGAATCGCGGCGAGCGGGGTGCGCAGTTCATGCGAAGCATCCGACACGAACGAACGCATCCGCCCCTCAGAGGCCGCCTGCGCGGCGAAAGCCGCCTCGATCTGGGACAGCATGGCGTTCAGCGAGTCGGTCAAGCGCCCCACCTCGGTCCCAGGCCGAGCCGACGGAATCCGCGTCGACAGGTCGCCCGCAGCAATCTGCGCGGCAGCCTGTTCCACGTTCTTGAGGGACCGCAAGGAGCGCAACACCATCAGGTAGCCGAAAACGGTCGCGAGGACTGCGGCGGCGAGGGCCGTCCAAACCACCATGAGCGTCATCGCGCGTGTGGTCGCTACCACCGAGTCGTACGGCAACGCCAGTACCAGCGCGCCTATCTTGGGTCCCACGACCTCGGCCGCGATCGCCCGCCATTTTCCGTTGCCCGATGCCGCCCGCACAGTGAACGGCTCGCCCTTGCGTCCGGCGGCTTGTTCGGCCGTCAACTGGTCCAACGCGGGCAAGGCGCGGCTCACGCCGCTCCGCCCGGTCACCGTTTCGGTGAGTTCGCCGGTCTGGTCGAAGAACAACAGAACGTAGTCGGATGGCCCCGACATTGCCGCACCAAGCTGCTCCGGCCGGCCCAGCGACGCGAGCGTGGCGACCAGTCGCTGGTCTATCTCGTCGGTCAGTTTGATCCGCAACGCCACGGTGATGGTGGCGCCGGCTAAGGAGAGGCCAACTACGACCAGGGTCGCAATGATGGCCGAGAGTTTGACCGTCAGGGGTTGGCCCGGCCGCAGTGGCTCTTGGGCTGGCGCCTTCACTGATCGGTGCGGCGCGGCGCCCGAATCATGTAGCCCACTCCCCGCCTGGTTTGGATGAGCGGCTCAAGCAACTGGCCGTCCGGGCGGACATCGAGTTTGCGCCGCAGGTAGGAGACGTAGCTTTCGACAATGCCGCCTTCCCCTGACCAGCCATAATCCCAGACGTGATCCAGAATCTGGGCTTTGGACAGCACCCGGCCGGCGTTGGCCATGAGGTAGCGCAGCAGCTTGAATTCGGTGGGTGATAGCTCCACCTCGATCCCGGCGCGCCGCACTTCGTGGGAGTCTTCGTCTAGTTCGACGTCCCCGACTCGCAGGATCGCGTCGTCTGCCTCAGGGGCCGGGTTGGTGCGGCGCAGGACGGCCTTGATCCGGGCAACAACCTCCTCGATGCTGAACGGGTTGGTGACGTAATCATCGCCGCCTACGGTCAGGCCGTGGACTTTGTCGTCGGTGTCATCGCGGGCCGTGAGGAACAAGACTGGGATGTGTTCGCCGCGTTCCCGCAGCCGGTGCGTCACGGTGAACCCGTCCATGTCCGGCAGCATCACGTCCAACACAATCAGGTCGGGTTTGTCTTCAAAGACCGCAGCCACCGCTTCGCCGCCGGTGACGGCTGTTGTTACGGTAAAACCGGCGAACTTCAACGAGGTGGCGAGGAGGTCGCGGATGTTGGGCTCGTCATCGACGATGAGCAGTTTGGGTGGGGCAGGTTGTGGCATGCGGCCAGTATGGCCGAGAACCCTGAGAATTACCTGAGCAGACGCAGGGAGTCTGCTGGCGTTCTTGCCTCTGGGGGGTGGGCGGACGGCATCGGGCGCCAAAAAAGTTGGTGCCACGGCTGCGCTTGGGCGTACGGGAGGGCGGGGGACGCCACCGTCACGCAGGCGGCCTCCCGGCACCAACCTCTGTGCCGGGCGTCACGGAGGAGCGGGAGACGCCACCGTCACGCAGGCGGCCTTCCGGCGCAACCCGCCGCGCCTCGGCGTCACGGGGGAGCGGGGGACGCCACTGTCACGCAGGCGGCCTTCCGGCGCAACCCGCCGCGCCTCACCTCACGGGGTACGCGATGCCGCCGACCGCTTCCCAGTGTCTGCGCGGCGGTCCCGGGGCGGCGGGGGACGGCACTGGGCGCGGGGAACGGGTAGCCTGGACGGACAACAAATTGCTCTCAAGCGTTAGGGGAGGTTGCCGTGCCTACCGGCAAGATCAGGTTCTTCGACGAGGAACGCGGCTTCGGCTTCATCACGGCCGATGATGGCGCCGATGTGTTTCTGCACGTCTCGGCGCTGCCGCCGGGCAGCGATACGCCTCGTCCCGGAACCAAAGTCGAATACGACATGGCGGAAACCAAGCGTGGGCCGTCCGCGTTGCGGGTCAGGATCACGGCCGCGCCCCCGTCCGTCGCCAAAGCTCACCGGAAAAAGCCGGAAGACATGGTGGTGATCATCGAAGATCTCATCAAACTGTTGGACGAGACATCCAACACGCTGCGCCGGGGCCGCTACCCGGATCGGCGCTCTGCAGGCAAGGTGGCCCAAGTGCTGCGCGCGGTGGCGGGGGACATCGAAGCGTGAGCACTGCGACTACGGGGCCGGCGCTCGCGCCGGTCAAACGCAACCAGCGGCCCATCAAACCGGATGCGTACCTGGATTCGGCTGACTCGCAAGCCAAGGCCCGGGCGGCGTTGGGTGAGATCACGGCGGGCTCAGCGGTGGGCGAATACCTTGGGCTGGAGATGGAAGGCGAACGTGTCGGCACGCTCCGCTTCGCCTGCGAACTGCCTGGTTATGTGGGCTGGACCTGGGCGGTTACCATGGCTCGCGTGCCGCGCGCCCGGCACGCGACGGTCTCAGAGACAGAGTTGCTGCCAGGCGAGGACGCGTTGTTGTCGCCGCACTGGGTGCCGTGGGCGGATCGCCTGCGGCCCGGTGACCTGGGCCCGGGCGACACGTTGCCGCACATCGCGGACGATGAGCGCCTCGAACCGGGTTATGTCGCCACTGGCGATGCGGACGCGGATCGCCTAGCGATTTGGGAGTTGGGTTTGGGACGGCCGCGGGTGCTCTCGCCTGAGGGGCGCAGCGAGGCGGCGACGCGTTGGTACCGGGGCGCGTCCGGCCCCGGAGCGCCCGATGCCGTCGCATCGGCCGCGAAGTGCTCCACCTGTGGGTTTGTCACCCAGTTGGCGGGTTCTTGGCGGACGCTGTTCGGGGTTTGCGCCAACCAGTGGTCACCCAGGGATGGGTCGGTGGTGTCTTATGATCACGGGTGCGGTGCCCATTCGGAGTCTGATGTGGCTCGCCGCAGCGTCCAGTGGCCGTCCAACAAACCGATGATTGACGATTCGTCGATCGCGCCGTTGGATCTGGGTTGGGCTAAAGAATCTGATCATTTTGAGGCGGAGGACCGCTGACCGCCTTGTCGGGTCGGCGCGCGCGCCACGAGAACTTGGTGTAGATGATCCCGGTCACGCCTAGGACAATGCCGACGGCGCAGACTGCGATCCACACCCGGGCGCGGTACATACCCATCAGGTCCAGGGTTACCACCACCAGTAATGCGATAGACCACAGGGCTGTGCCCACCGCGAACAGCAGCGGATGGTTGATTACCACCGCTGGTGGTGTCTTTGGCGGATTGGGCACTGGCCAAGCGTAACAACTCTGGCCGGTTATCTACTGGGAGTTGGGTGGGAGTGGTTAGCTGGTGGCGTGAGCCGATTGTTCGCTGACCTGACTCCGTTGCGGGAGTCTGCCGATTATCGTCGGCTGTGGGTGGGTCAGGCGCTGGCGAACATTGGGGCAATGCTCACCGCTACGGCGGTATCGCTGCAGGTCTATGACCTGTCGGGGTCTTCGTTGGCGGTTGGTGCGCTGGGGGGCTTCGCGTTGGCGCCGGTGGTGGTGATGGGTCTGTATGGCGGCGCGCTGGGAGATGCACATGATAGGCGGAAGGTGGCGTTGGCGGCATCGTGCGTTATGTGGCTGGCCACTTTCGGTATTGTACTACAGGCGTACCTAGCGGTGAACTCCATCTGGTTGTTGTATTTGCTGGTGGCGGTGCAGTCCGGGGCGACTTCGGTGTCTTCGCCGGCGCGGTCGGCGATCATTCCGCGGCTGGTGCCGCTACGGCAGCTACCTGCGGCGAATGCCCTGGGGTCGATGACGTTTTCTTTCGCAACGTTGTGCGGCCCGCTCGCCGGGTCGGTGCTCGTGGCGTCGATTGGGTATGGGCCGACTTATCTGATCGACGCGGCGACCTTCACCGGCGCGCTGTATGCCCTGTTCCGGTTGCCGCCCATGCCCCCGCTAGCGCGCCGGCCGGGTGGGGAAGGCGCGGCGGCGGCCGATGCCGCGTCGGCGGCGGTCGGCGATGGCGTGCCGGTCGGCGATGGCGGGCCGGTCGGCGATGGCGGGCTGACGGGTGATGGCGGGCTGACGGGTGATGGCGTGCCGGTCGGCGATGGCGTGCCGGTGGGCGAGCAGGGACCGGGGAGGGGCGCGGGGGCGACGAGCCGAGCGGGGGGCGGGTCGGGCGCGCCCTCGGCGGGCGCCGAGGGCGCGGTCCCTGAGCGAGGTTGGCGATCGGTGGCTCAAGGACTCAGGTTTCTCGCGGTGCGGCGTAACTTGTTGATGACCTTTTTGACGGACATGTGTGCTATGATTTTGGCGTTTCCTCGGGCGGCGTTTCCGGCGGTTGCTGCGGTGATCATCGGGGGCGGGAAGACCACCGTGGGGATTCTGTCGGCGTGTTTGGCGACGGGGACCATCCTGGCGATGGTGCTGTCTGGGCCGGTTGGGCGGGTGCGCCGCCAGGGACGCGGTGTGGTTGGCTCGGTGGCGTTGTGGGGGATCGCGATCGCGGCGGCCGGCCTGGTGCTGGTCGCGGCAGGGCGGACCGAACCCGATCGGGTGATCTGGTGGGCACTGATCGGCGCCGGCCTCCCGCTGGGCGTGGCCGGGGCGGCGGATGCGGTCTCGGCGGTGTTCCGGGGAACCATTTTGCAATCGGCTACGCCGGATCATCTGCGGGGCCGGCTCCAAGGCGTGTTCATTGTGGTGGTGACGGGCGGCCCGCGCATGGGTGACATGGTGACGGGGGTGGCCTCGGACTGGCTGGGCGAGGCTTGGGCCATCACCATCGGCGGGCTGGCGTGCACTGTCGCGGTGCTGGCGCTGACGCGCTGGCACCGGCCATTCCTGGAATACGACGCCTGGCGCCCGGTCCCATAACCGTTGGTGGCGTGTCCTGATCGGTGGCCGGAGGAATGTGTGCCGGGCAGGGCTGGGTCCGCCAACGGCGGGTGGGGAGCGGATCGTCGGTGGGGTGTGCTGGGGCGGGCGTGGGCGGCATCGGGCTGGGCGGGCGCGGGCGGCAGCGGGCGTTTCTGGCTTACGGGCCTGGGGCTGGGTCCGCCAACGGCGGGTGGGGAGCGGATCGTCGGTGGGGTGCGCTGGGGCGGGCGTGGGCGGCATCGGGCGGTGGATGCGGCGGAATAACGGGCTTTTGGCGGCGCCAGGACGTACCCGATCCACGGATTTCGCTGGCGGCGCAGGGTTTACTGCGCTAATCATGCGTTAGGGCGGCTACCCTAGAAGCAGACCAGGAAAGCTTCGCCGCTTGACTGACGAATCTTTGCGGGGCGAGCCCGGCAATGTGGGGCTCGGCGCAACGGCAAAGAACGCTGTCACCAAGGGGTGAGGTAACAGGCCGTTGCGGGCAAGCCGGCGCAGTTTGACCCGCAGGGAAGGACCGGAGGCAAGTGACCGACCTGATAGACACAACAGAGATGTACCTGAGAACCATCTATGAACTGGAAGAAGAGGGTCTCAACCCGCTGCGGGCGCGCATTGCGGAACGCATCGGCCACTCCGGGCCCACCGTCTCCCAGACCGTTGCCCGGATGGAGCGGGACGGCTTGGTCGTGGTTGAAGAAGACCGCCACCTGAGCCTGACCCCCAAGGGCCAGGCCAAGGCGATGCGCGTCATGCGCAAACACCGTCTGGCTGAGCGGCTGCTGATCGACGTGATTGGCTTGGATTGGCCCCAAGTCCACGAGGAAGCGTGCCGGTGGGAACATGTCATGAGTGAAGACGTCGAACGCCGGCTCTTTGAACTCCTGGATCATCCAACGGTTTCGCCATATGGCAACCCCATCCCAGGCCTCTCGGAACTCGGTGACGACCGCCCGGCCGCCAACTTCCTTGACGGTGTGGAGCGCTTGCCCGCTGTGATGTCCGACGGCCGGCCAGGGCCATACACAGTGGTGCGTTTGGGCGAGAATCTCCAGACCGGCGTGGACACCATGGAGCGGCTGCGCGCCGCCGGCGTGATGCCCGGTGCTGAGATCATTGCCAGCCGGACCCCGGACGGGTCATTCATGTTGGGGGCGGTCGGCGCCGCCCCGTTTGAGCTGCCCTGGGACACAGCCCGGCACGTCTTTGTCGGAGACTGACCGCACCGGGGGCTAGGACGGTGTTGAGCAACACCGTCCGACCGTGCCCGCGCTGGTAAGAGCGAAGCTCTCCCCTGCGGAAACGCGGCAGACAAGCGCTGTCGGACGTCCTGGGGGGAGCGTTGTTCAACGCTCTCCCAGGACGGTGTTGAGCAACACCGTCCGACCGTGCCCGCGCTGGTAAGAGCGAAGCTCTCCCCAACGCAAACGCGGCAGACAAGCGCTGCCGGCCGCTGGGGCTGGTGCTGGGGGCTGGGCTGGTTGGTGGCGTGACGGCATCGGCGGCCGGCGCCCTTTGGGTTAGCGGTAGTTCGTGAACTGGAGCGCGGCGTCGAAGTCCTTGGCTTTGACCAGCGCAATCACGGCTTGGAGGTCGTCGCGGGACTTGGATGAGACGCGCAGTTCGTCGCCTTGGACTTGGACCTTGACGCCTTTGGGGCCGTCGTCGCGGACCACTTTCGCGATCTTCTTGGCGAGTTCCTGGGTCAGGCCTTCGCGCAGGGTGGCGACAATCCGGACCTCTTTGCCGGACTGACGCGGATCGGATGTGGTGATCGCCTTGAGGGACACGCCGCGCTTGACCAACTTGGTCTCGAAGACATCCAGGACGGCTTTGACGCGGTCTTCGGCGTTGGCGATCATCACGATCTGGTCGGAGCCGCTCCAGGCGATCGACGCGCCGGTGTTCTTGAAGTCGTACCGCTGGTGGATTTCCTTGGCAGCCTGGTTCAGGGCGTTGGCGACCTCCTGGTGATCCACCTTGGACACTATGTCGAACGAAGAATCTTGAGCCATGGCGTCTATTTTGTCATCTGCGCGCCCCCGCCGCCCCCGCGCTGCGCCCGGGTTTCCGCGCCCAAGGCGCGGGTTGCCGAGCTGCCGATTTTTATACAAGCCGCTCTACGGGTATGGTTACTTGGCGCCGGTTCACCGACCGAACCGGTGCCCCTGGCGGGTTGCCCGAGAGGCCAATGGGATCTGACTGTAAATCAGACGCGGAATCGCTTCGGGAGTTCGAATCTCTCACCCGCCACCAGCAGAAAAGGTCTCTGACCTGCATAGACGCAAA
>JAITJY010000393.1 GCA_031278675.1 Bifidobacteriaceae bacterium | reverse complement strand
CCCGATGACGAGCGTGCAGCCGCCATGCGGCAGATCAGCGACGAGGAAGCTGCGCGCGGCACCCGGCGCACGGTCGCGGGCTACGACTACACGTTCTCGGTGCCGAAGTCGGTGTCGGTGTTGTGGGCGGTGGCGGATGCGGGCACGCAGGAGTTGATCGCGCGGGCCCACCATCACGCTGTCGCCCAAGTGCTCGACTTCTTGGAGCGGGAGGTGGTGGTGACCCGGATCGGGGCGTCAACCCGCGGCGGCCCGGCGGCGCAGGCCGACTCCACGGGGGTGCTCGCCACCGGCTACGACCATTGGGACTCAAGGGCCGGCGATCCGCAGTTGCACACGCATGTTCTGGTCTCCAACAAGACCTGCACCTCCCAGGACGGCAGATGGCGGGCTGTTGACGGGCGTCCGATGCACGCCGCTACCGTGGCGGTGTCGCAGTTGTTCAACGCCGCTCTGGCTGACGAGTTGGCCCGCGTGCTCTGCCTCGGCTGGGACACCCGCGACCGGGGCGAGGACCGCAACGCCGCATGGGAGGTGGCCGGCGTCGGAGAGGACCTCATAGCGGAGTTCTCGGCCCGCGCCCGCGACATCGACCAAGAGACCAGACGACTGGTCGCCGCATATGCAGCAGAGCATGGCAGGCAGCCGTCGGATAGGACGATCATCCGGTTGCGGCAGCAGGCCACCCTTTCGACCAGGCCGGAGAAGGTGCTGCGGTCGCTGGCGGAGCTGACCGCCGAGTGGCGGCAACGCGCATCGGGTGTGTTGGGCGAGGACGCCACCGGTTGGGCGCGGCGGGTGATCGCCGCCGGGGACACGTTGGTGATCCGCGCCGACGATGTGCCCCTTGACGTGATAGACAGTCTGGGTGTCGCTGTCGTGCAGCGCGTCGCCGACCGGCGCTCGACGTGGACCCGCTGGAACCTGCACGCGGAGGCGTCCAGGGAAACGATGGGGTGGCGGTTCGCTTCCATCGCCGACCGGGAGGCCGTCACCGGCATGATCACAGACGCCGCCGAAGCGGCGTCGCTGCGCCTGACCCCGGAGGAGATGTCGGTTCCGGTCGAGTTCCGCCGCGCGGACGGCACCAGCCGGTTCCGGCCCCGCCACCTGGCGTTGTTCTCATCCCAAGAGTTGATGGACGCCGAGGCCGCGCTGCTGGCATGGTCGCGGGATGTGTCCGCGCCGTCGCTGCCTCTCGAAACGATTGACCGGGTCGCCTCCGCGCCGGACGACGCGGGACGGGTGCTGTCCGAAGACCAGGCCGAGGCGTTGGCTGCTGTCGCCACCTCGTGCAGGGTGGTGGACGTGCTGGTCGGCCCGGCCGGGGCGGGCAAGACAACCGCGTTGTCCGGGCTGCGCCGGGCCTGGGAGGCCGAGCACGGCCCCGGCTCGGTCGTCGGCTTGGCGCCATCGGCGACCGCCGCCGCCGTGTTGGGCGAGGACTTGGGGATCGCCACCGAGAACACCGCCAAGTGGCTCACCAACCACCGCCTCCACGGCGATACGTTCACCGCCCGCCAACTCGTCATCGTTGACGAAGCTTCCCTTGCCGGCACGTTCACGCTGCAACAGATCAGCCGCCTCGCCGCCGACGCCGGAGCGAAAGTGCTGCTGGTCGGCGACTGGGCACAACTACAAGCGGTGGACGCCGGAGGCGCGTTCAACCTGCTTGTGGCCGACCGCGACCATGCCCCAGAACTGACCGACATCCACCGCTTCCGCCACGACTGGGAGAAAGCCGCGTCCCTCGCGCTCAGACACGGGCGGCCCGACGCCATCGCCGCCTACGAGACCAACGGCAGGATCACAGGCGGCGACACCGACGACATGACCGAAGCCGCCTACCAAGGCTGGCGGGCCGACCTCAACGCCGGGCTCTCATCATTGCTCATCGCCGAAGGCCTCGAGACAGCGCGGACCTTGAACCAGCGCGCCCGCAGCGACCGGATCATCTCCGGGCAGGTGGACGGCGGCAACACCGTCACGCTGGCCGACGGCACCCAGGCATCCCGAGGCGATCTCGTCATCACCCGCCGCAACGACCGCCGCCTGGTCGCCGGGCGCACAGGCTGGGTCCGCAACGGCGACCGCTGGACCGTCACCCGCGTCCGCACCGACGGAGCCGTCACCATACGCCGCGCCGGGATGACGCGCGGCGGGTCCGTCACGTTGCCCGCCGCCTACGCCTCCCAGCATTTGGATCTGGGATACGCCGTCACAGCGCACAGGGCGCAAGGCGTCACGGTGGACACCGCCCACTGCGTCGTCACCGGCTCGACCACCAGGGAGAACCTGTACGTCGGGATGACCCGAGGCCGAGACGCGAACCGCGCCTACGTCGCGGTCGACCGGCCCGACGATTCCCACGGCGTGCCGCACCCGTCTGACGATCCCAACGCCACGTGCCGCACTGTGCTGGCCGGAGTGCTGGCGAACAGCGGCGCGGAACTGTCCGCCCACCAGGCCATCCAGGCCGAGGCCGAGACTTGGGGTTCGATAATCCAACTCGGAGCCGAATACGAGACCCTCGCCGCCGCGACCATGCAAGACCGCTGGGCCGCGCTCATCCGGGCATCGCTGCCCGAGCCGCAGGCCGAGTCCGTTCTCGGCTCCGAAGCGTTCGGCCCGCTCGCCGCAGAACTCCACCGCGCGTTGGCCGCAGGTTGGAACCCGGAGACAGAGTTCCCGCGTCTGGTCGCCGCCCGCCCGCTGGACGATGCCGCCGACCCGGCCGCCGTACTCAACGGACGCTTGGCCCGTGTCCTCGGCACCCTGGAGTCCCGGCCCCGCCGCCACCAGCCCGCCCACGTCTTGGGCATGTACGCCGAAGTCGCCGACCCGGCCAGCCCCGCGATGGCCCAGGCCCTGGCCGAACGCAAGACGGCGATGGAAGCCCGAGCCGCCGACTTGCTGCGCCAAGCTATCGCCGACCGCGCCCCGTGGCTGTCAGCCATCGGCCCGAGGCCAGCCGACCCGGCTGGCGCCCGCCGTTGGACCCAAGCAGCGCTGGCGGTCGCCGCCTACCGCGACCGCTACCAAGTAGAGAGCACTAGTCCGTTCGGCGTCCCCGCCAGCCTGGTCCAGCGCCGCGATGCTACCCGGCTGCGAGCTTTGGCGGCCCAGATCCGACGCGTACCAGAGCCTGATCCGCAGGCGCCAGCGCAAACGGCCCGCCGCCAGGGGCCAGGGCTCTGACCGGCGGTGACCTCCTACGGCTTCCCGGTGTTTCCTTTGATCGCTGGCGGCTGGCCCTAGGCTTGTGCTGTGACTGGCTTCGATCCGTCGAGACTCCCAACCGGTGCCGAGGGATGGGATGAGCTTGTCACCTGGGTCTTGTCGCCCCAAGGACCCGGAGAATCGGACTGGTTGGAGTTGAAATCGGCCCAACTGCTGGAGAACAAGAACGGGTGGGGGCGTGTGGCCAGGTTCATGCTGGGCGCCGCCAACCGGGACCCCGCCGCCGCGTCGCGCTATCTCGAAGGCAGGGCTGTCTTGATTCTCGGAGTGGAGGACGACAAGACCGTCACCGGCGTCGGCGACATCGACCCGGCGCATGTGCAGGACGGCACCGGCAAGTATCTCGACGTGGACGGTCCAAGGTGGGAGCTGCGACGTGTGCCGGTTTCCGGGTCCGACCATTCGGTCGCGGTTATCGAGGTGCAGCCGCCCGAGCTTGACAAAGTGTTCGTTTGCCAAGACACCGGAGGAGGGAACCGTTCGGGCGCGGTGTATGTCCGCAGAATGGGGCAAACCGCAGAAGCCGACTACGGCGAAATGAAGACGCGCCTCCAGGCTGCGGCCTCGGCCCGCTCGATCCGAGCGGATATAGAAGTGGAGCTAACCGGCGCCGCCTACTCCCTGGCGGGCATGGATGAACTCAACGACGCCTACATTGAAGCTCTCATGACTGAAGCGCGGATGCGGCACGACGGCGACAACGCGGGACGGCTCGGGCTCGCGAGCTATTCGTCGCTGTTCGGCACCGGGCCAGATCGCCTTGAGGCAGTGGAACGGTTCGACCGGTGGGCAGTGGAACGCCGAGGCGACTGGCCGGAACGCAGAGACACACTGGTCGGGCTCTTGGGCCAGGGGGTCGGCATGACCGTTTCCAACAAAGGCTCTCGGGTCTTGGAGGCCCCGGCCGTCCGGATCACGGTTCGGCAGGCCAGGGCCGTGGTGTGGCGCGACCCGGCCGAGGACACGTTGAGGCACAGCGCGTTCCCGTCCTCGATGGCGTCGAACGAGTATCTGCCATATGTCGGTGCGCTAGACCCCGTGGACCTGGCTGGCGTCTCACCATTGGGCTACCCCTTGGAATGGGAGAACACGGACCCCGATTCGGTGACCGTCGAGTTCCAGCCTTCGGCGTTGCGACCCGGCCAGCCATCCAAGATCGACCCGGACGACTACGTCCTCATCGCCGTCGACACCCACGCGGAACGCGTGATCGTGGAGTGGTCCGCCACCTTCCGCGACGTGGAAGGCGTCCTGCGCGGGGAAATCACCCTTCCTGTGGTCCCGATCCTCGACGCGCCGCAGGCGCGGCAACACCTTGACTCGTTGATCGTATAAATCTTGTTGCAATGCAGCTGCGGCGTGCCGCCCACGATCCCTGTGGGGGGCACGCCGCAGCGCTGGAAAAGGAACCCGAGCCTCCCGCTAGCTCTCGCCTCGCCAGATGACAACGCAAGATGGGAACGGGGCATTGTGTTTGGCGCCTTGGAACCGCAGGCGTCCTCTCAAGAACCGGATCTGGGGGGCGGCCATGATGTGGTCGTGCCACCAGCGGGTATCGGTGCGGCTGGGTATCAACATGACCACGGTTTTCCCGAGTTCCGCTTCTGCGTGGGCTTTGGCGACCCATTTGGGAAGCTCACGCCCGTAGGGCGGGTTGACGAAGTTCGAGCGTCCCCATGCCACCCTCAGCCCGTCGAAGCCGGGGTTCGGAGGGCAGGGGTCGAAGTCGAAGCGGAACTCTTCGTTCAGTTCCCGGTACAGAGCCTCGGGGGTTCGCCAGTCCAGCCGCACCGACGAGAACACCACCCTGTTCAACGCCACGCCCGGCCGCCGTCCACGGACCGGCGGCGGCGGGAGATCGCGACCAAGCCGACGCCTCCAGCCAACAGCGCGGCGGCCAGACCAACCCACCGTCCCATGTCAGCGCCGGTTCGGGGCAAGTCGCCGGGCGGCGTCGGCGGTTGGCGCCACATGGTGCGTTCGCTCAACGTGTCGAAGCGGCCTTCGGCCAGCACGGTCCGGTTCGGGCCCTCGTCTGGTGCCCAAGCGATCTCCTTGATCCAGGTGCAACCCGCCTTGTCGGAGGTGAACTCGGGCGAGTACAGCTTCTCGGTGACGCCTTCGACGATGTCGTGGTCCAGGATGGTGACGCCGATCTTTACTGCGGCTTCCATGCTGGCCGGGTCGGGCGGGTCGCATTTCAACTCGTCAAGGGCCGCGTCGGGGTTGGTGTACGGGGTGTGCTGGTACCAGAACTCGACCTGTGTTCCTTCCGGGAAGGGGCCGGTCAGGATCGCCTCGTCCTTGACCTTCTCGCCGAGGTTCGCGTGCTCGGGCGCATTGGTGGTGATTCTCGGCTCCGGCTCCTCTGTGGGCGGCAGAACGATGGCTGATTCGGAGACCACGCCGCAGGTTCCGCGCCGCACGACCTGGCCCTGGGCGTCGGTGACCGTCTCGACCGCGAAGACCATGCCCGGCTCGTCCGGGACGGCGAACGCGGGCGAGAGGTAGGCACCTTCCTTCTCGACCGGTAGCGGGTCGCCGCTGGAGGTCAGCAACGTCTCGGGTGTGCAGGCCGCACCCTCATAGGTCTTCTGCCCGTCTTCCCCATCGATGATGGGAAGCGGTTCGCCGTCGTCGGCTGTCGGCAGGAAGTAGGTGTCCCAGGCAGCTTGCCAGCCGCCCATGTCGGTTTGCCGCTGCCCGGCATCTTGGAACGATACGTGCAGCACGTCCACCAGTTCGGTTCCCGGTTCGACTTCCACAGCCTGGTCGCGGGCTTCGGCGGTTTCGGCCGACGCGCCCTTCAGGTCAGCCGGGACCAGCAGTTGGGTGATGAAGTTCGGGGTTTGGCGTGTCAGGGTGATCGTTTCGGACTTCTCCCCGCAGATCGACTTGTACGCCTCGGTGCGGGCGTCGCCCGGATAGGAGATCACGAATGCGTAGGTCGCGTCCCCGCCCTCGGCTTTGAACTTCGAGCCACTGACTTTCTGGGACGCTCCCCAAGTGTTGAGCGCGGGGGTGGCCTCGTTGACTGCTATCAGCTTCGCGGCCGGGTTGTCCGCAGAGCAGGACTCAGGGGTGACTTCCCCTTCGACGCGCCAAAGCTCGGTTGTGATGGTTTTCGCGTCGGGTTCCCACGGCCCGTAACCCGGCCACGAGGCGTGTCCGACCGCGCCCGCCATGTTCGAATCTACTGGGGCGTCGGGCCAGTCGATCTGCCAGATCTCGTCGGCGAGGAACACCTGCTCGATGCCGTCGTTGGTGGCCTGCCACATGGTCGCGGCGGTGTGGATGACCGGCGCCCGTTTCACCATCGTCGTCTCGACCGGCAGCCACAACGGCGTGGTCACGTCCCTGGCCAGATAGTCCTTGGTGGTTGGAGGCTGTTTGGACAGCTCGATGCCCCACACGAACCCGTACGCACCGTACTCGCCGTACCGAACCGTGTGGCACACCTGCTGGGCGTGCTCCCTCCCAGCGGCAGTGAACACCAACTCGTACTCGTCCACCACAGGCAGGTCAGGATCGATGCTGGAGGTTTGCGGGCCGGGAACCGCCGAGTGGTACAGCCTCCCGCCCACGTTGACTTCGACCGGTTTGTCGGTGCCCCACTGGTTCAGCCATAGGTCGTCCGGGGCGCCGTGTTCCACCCAAACGGTGTCGCACACCTGGACCGTGCCGTCGCCTTTCGGCTCGGTCACGCTGACCTCGGCGACCTGGGACTGGATGGCCAGGTCCATCTGGGTGACGTGGGTTTCCAGCCGCTGCCCGAACTTGTCCGCCGGGTCGTTGTCGAACAAGGCGGCTGTGTCGGGAGTTTGCCGGTCCCGGTCGATCCGCCACACCCACGTCCCATACTGGGAGGACGGCACCTGGAACCCGGCCGGCGCCGCAACCGTGACGGGTTCGCGTCCGCTTGTCGGCAAGGTCACCTCGACGGTCGCGGCCCCCAAGGGTTTCGCGTCGGCGGGCGGCTGGTCGGAGATGGTGAACGATGACGCCGACCCGGCGTAGAACACCCCGTCGGCTTTTACTGTGGCGGGTTTCCCTGACGGCA
>JAITJY010000336.1 GCA_031278675.1 Bifidobacteriaceae bacterium | reverse complement strand
CGGACCCGCTGCTGCACACTGCGGTGGTTCAGGAAGGGGCGGCCCAAATCCTCGCCGGTCGCCGGGTTGCGGCCCTGCCCGAGAAGAAGCTGCAACTGCAACTCCGTCACCGCATCCCCCGCGTGTGGCGAGTCAAGTCGCAGGGAGGGGATGCCCGAACCCATCCACCGGCCTGGCGGGCAGCCGTGGTGGAGCAAACGTACCTGCGTCTTAGGAACAAGAGACAGAGGTGGCCGAAGATGGCCGGGCAAGGTATGGGTATCAGGGCGGCTGCGGCCGCCATCGGCGCCACCGTCGGCGCTGGCCTGTTCACTTACGCGGGTGCTCGCATGCAAGGGGCGAGCCGGTCCAGCGCCGCGGGGTTGGGCCTGAAAGCGGCCTCAGTGACTGCCGGGTTCGGCCTGGTGGCCGTGGGTGGAGCCGTTGCGGGCGCCGGAATGGCGGTCGGCGGCGGCGCCCTAGCCCTCGCCGGCGGGGGCAGCATCGGTGCCGGGGCGGCAGGCAGCCTGGCCGTCGCCGGAACCGGAGCCATCTACGCCGGCGGCCGCGCCGAGGTAGCCTACTCCCGAGCACACAACAACAGCAGCGGCAGCCGCCCGGTCGACACCAGGGCGCCGTCACGCAGCGAGTTGAAAAAGTTCCTTGAGAGGAACGGGTACGCTGACGAGCATGCGTTCAAGAAGGCTGTGCTTGGGACCGACAATGCCCGGGTCAGCAGGTGGATCATCCGTGTCGACAAGAACACTAGGGAAGTGCTGCTGGAGCCGGTCCAAGGTGGAGAGCCGATGGGAACGGGGTTCAATCTTTTCAGGTAGCGGCGGTTGGTGATCGGTGTTGTTTAGTACTGTGGCTGAGTTCGCGCTGGAGGGCGGGCGCCTTGATTGCGCCGAAGCGACGGCGGTTGTAGGTGCCAGGCCTACTTCGTTCCGGCGGGAGTTTGAAGACGTCGATGGTCGGCGAGACGGTTGTGATCGTTGGGCGTTGGCAGTGGGGTCGGAAACGGTCGAACCGGGCGATGTGATGGAGCAGCTGGTTGCGCTCCAGTCGGTGCTGGAGGGCTCGGCCGAGGCGATTGCGGCCTATTGTGACGCGAATGCTGTGACAGCGTCTTTTCGTGTGACGGTGGACTCTGAGACTGAGGCGCACCCCGTTATCGGTCTGACGCACGGGTTTTGTGCGTTTGCCGCCAGGCTCGGCGCAGGCGTCGGGTTCGAGTTGCGGACCCGGCCTCATCTCTGGCGAGGGGTGGAGCCCGGCGGTGATTCTCCCGCCCAGGGGGACGACAGTGGTGATCTGGAGCGGTTGGCCAACGCCGAGGTCTATCAGATGCTGCGCTCTGGTCGGTTGATCGAGTCCCGGCGCCCGCCCGAGATGGCCCTGGGGCCAGTCCGTCGCCCCGAAAGGGTCGTGGTGGCTGCGGGACGCGCGGCTGATTCGACAGAAGACGCCTTGAGGTTCTTGAAGTGGGGCCTTGCAGCGGGGTTGGCGGAGGCCGAAGTGGGCGCCGGCGAGTGGGCTGCCCACCGGTCGCTGGCCGACGGTGCCCATGATCTGCGGCGAGGTGACGGCGCGCGGTTCTTGTTCACTGAGTCTGACGCCGGCCCCTGCGCGGCGGTCGCCGCAGCGCGGACCAGGGTCGGGATCGCTATCGAGTTGGCCTGCCGCGTGTTCAGTCCCGAGTTGATTTCCCGGTTCGCGCCGGACGAGCAGGATTACGTTCGCGGCGGCGCGGGAGACGCCGGGCGGACCGCTGATGGCGAGGCAGGCCGGGTCGACGGGCTGTCTGGGGACGGGCGGTGGCCCGCTTGCCCGCCCGCGGCCAACGCCAGAGCCCTGGAGGTTTGGGCGAAGAAGCAGGCCTGGACGGTCTGGTCGGGGTCTTGGCCGCAGGAAGGTCTGCGCGGGTTCTCAGTCACCGGCTCGCGTGCGCACGGCGAGCGCTTCTTCCGGATCCCGCTGCCCCCCGAGGCAGGCTTGATTGGCTGGATCTGCACCGGCGACCGAACCGTCACCGGGGTCGACGCGACATGGGCAGGTGAAGCCGCCTCATGATCAAGTCGACTGTGTCGTTCCGGATCGCTGGAGACTTGATCGCTCCGGGTGAGATCAGCGCGGTCACCGGTTTGGAACCCACCAGCCTCCGATTGGACACGGGCCGGCGCCACCCCCGGCCGTTCTCGTCGGAGGCGTGGGAGATCGCTGTCGGGCCTTTGGTCGCTGAGACCGCCCCGCCCGGCGGCATCGGGCCTATGCTGCGGCGCCTTGAACAGGTTCTCAGTGAACCAGCCGAGCGGATCCGCCGCTATTGCGCCGCCCACGATCTTATTGGGCTGATCGAAGTTTGGATCGAATCGTCCGATGGGACTCTTCCCGAGATCGAAGTGACGCCAGGCTTCGCGCAGCTCGCCGCCGACCTGAGGGCAGACATCGACTTCGACTTCTACCTTTGGCTGGGGGAGGAATGGAAAGCCGAGAACCGACCGTCTCCGACTCTGCCCCCTGATAGCTGACGAGCCTTGCTGAGGGTGAGGCGGCCAAGCTGGGTATATGGGAACGCCGCGGATCTCGGCGGCGTAGTCGGGGGAACACTGGCGGTGACACGCCGGGAAACTCTGTTCGCCACCGGCCAGGGGGCTCCGTTGTCGGCACCACAATTGTCATGTGCCACCGCTTGCGGCGCCGCGCGGGCGGGGTATCAAGCGGCAGGTCGCCTTCCTTGACGGCGCGGCCGATGGCGATCGGCGCCTCAAGTGGAGTTGGCCGTCTCGCGCGTTAGCCGACCCGCTCGTACAGGCCGTTCTCCAAGGCTCGCATTTGTCTCTCGACCCCGCGAGTGAGGATGGGGTCGTCCTTTTCGCCAGGGTCATCGCGATGGGTATCCCAGCACTTCGATCTCGCCCAACGCCGTCCACCGGATCCTGACCAACGCGAAGGTGTCAGAGGTCCGCTACCACGGCGACTTCGACTGGGCCGGCTGGCGCATCGCCAGCCGACTGGCCTGGGCCGTTCGGTGGCAGCCGTGGCGCTTCGGCGCGGCCGATTATTTGGCGGCTGTCCGCGCCGACGCCCAGGCGGTGGCGCTGGCCGGCCCCCCGGCGGCATCGTCCTGGGATCCGGCGCTGGCGGCGGCGATGCGCCGCGAGGCGGTCGCGATCGGGGAGGAAGCCGTGGTGGACCACCTGGTGAGCGACCTGCTGGCAGCCTGGTGACAACGCGCGGCCCCGGCGCCTGCCTACCCGGCGCGCTTGGACGGCATCGTGCATGTGAGGCCTGATTCGGCAAGCGCTTCGGGCACGGCGTGCGCCATCAGGTCGTTGGAGGCGAAGATAGCCCGCAGCAAGCGACCGTCGCGGCGGCTATGGCCTCTGGTTCAGCAGGTGGATGGCTTGGTGTGGGGCAGGCGCATAGATGTGCATGCTAATGTTGCTGGCGTGGCAACGCTTGAGCGGCGGGTCCAGGTCTTGTTCGACCCGGTGGCTTATGAGAGTCTGCGGCAGTTGGCCGCCTCGGAGGGAAGGTCGGTCGGGTCGGTCATCCGGGAGGTGGTTGACCAGCGCTTGTCGTCCCGGCGAGGCGGCCGGCGCGAAGGTCGTCCAGGCGTTCGCCAAGGCAGAAAAGACAATCAAGGCCGCGAAGGCCATGGCCGACGCGTACACGGCGCTCGGCGGAACCATGAGTAAAGTCATGAATGTCGTCAAGACCTACATTAAGAACAAGAAGAATCTGACCACGGCGCAGATAAATGCTCTCGGCAAACTCTCTTCGTTCGTGTTCAAGACGCTGTTCAACGCTATGGGGCTCCCCTCCTGCTTAGACCTCGTCAAGAAGGCGACCTCGTGAAGTACGTCTTGGCCGGGGTCGTCCTCGCCGCCGTCTCCCTGGGAGTTCTGCTTGCGGGGGTGGTGTGGGGAGGCCCCTGGCCGCCAAGGCAAGCCGTCCAGGACGGAACCGCGCAGCGCGCCAATCTTGGAACGATGAGGTCGACAACCGCTTCGATCGCGGTTGCTATTACCGCCGTGGCTTGGCGCATCCCAGTGTTCGATGAGGTTTGGATGCGATACGCGGTGTTTGTTTGCGCGCCGCTGCTGGTGGGCGTCGGGATTCGCAGGCTATTGCTGTGGCGTGAGGTTCGCGGCGCGTGAGGGTGCGAAGAAGGCCGAAAGCGCGCCCATCCCGCCGGGTCCGCTTGAGCAACCCAACAGCGCTTGCCCTCGCGCTGCTCGTATCGGGATGTTCGGCCCCGCCACAAGACGTTGTATCGTTGGAAACGCCTGCGGGGTCCGAGTCCCCGGAGTTGAAACAGGCGGCCCAAAGCATGCGCGACTGTTTGATCGGAGCAGGCCTTCCCGCAGAACTAACCGAAGGGCCCAACGGCGCCGGGACCATGGTGGGATTCGCTGAAACGGTCGGAGTGGCTTGGCGCTTCCCGGGGTTCATCGGCTGCTGAACGCCTGAGTTACAGCGTGGCGAAATGACCGAGCGACGCGTTTCACTATGCATCGGTAGAACCGCTTGAACGGACAAACTGGCCGGCATGTGCCACCACGGTCTGCCCTACTACCTCTGCTAAACGCACAGGAACCGCGTTCCCAATGAGGCGCCCAAGGACGCTGAACCGGACAGGTTCATCGGGGCGCACGAATTCGTAATCAGGCGGGAAGCTTTGCAGGATCGCTGCCTCGCGAAGTGATATAGCTCGATCCTGCTCAGGGTGGCCGAACCGCCCGTTTCCGTATCCGAAGCACTGGGTAGTGATGGTCGGACTTGCCTCATCCCAGGACATGCGTCCGTACACACTCGGGTAGGTAGAGCCACTGCTCTTCCGATGGCATGCTGCTCGGAGGCCATCGGGCCAGTCACGCCATGTCCCTCCCGGCTTCGAGTGACGTATCCGCTCAAGATTCATCTCGTTCAGTCGGGACGCGACGTGCAGTCGGTCTTCGGGGTCTGCTTCACCTGCTTCGATAGGTCGAAGATGCCCGATGGCCTGACGAACTGTCTTCGCCTTCCGCACATTCTGCGAAAGCGCGAGCCCTTCGGTGCCGAGCTTCGAAGCGATCAAGACAAGCCGTTTCCGCGTTTGGGGAACGCCGATCCGAACGGCTTGGACAACAGACCATTCGATTGAGTAACTATGTAGGTCTTTCAAGAAGTGCTGAAAGACTGGATGGTCGAGCAGTTGCGGCACATTCTCCATTGTGACGAGGTCAGGCTGGACCTCTCGTACCAACTTGCCGAACGTCTCAACCAGTTGCCAATCGTTGCCACGCTTCTTGCTTCGACCGGACCGGCTGTAGGTGGAAAACGGCTGACACGGCGCGCACCCAGCGATCATGGCGACGTCCGTGCCGCCGATGAGTCGCGCTACTTCCGACGCTCCAAGATCGTTCACGTCGCCCTCAATGAACTTCGCCTCATTGTTGGCTTCATAGGGGTACTTGCACGCCGGATCAATGTCTATGCCAGCCACGACTTCGACGCCAGCCTGCGCAAGGCCGTGGCTGAGTCCGCCGACTCCGCAGAACAGATCAATGGCGCGAATAGTGAGGGTACTCTCTTTCCGATTCATGAAGCGGTCACCACTTCCGTCTCCGCGACTTCAGCTTTGATGAAACGGACGAAGCAATCAACTGCTTCTCGTAGATAGTCACCGACGGCGGCAGCAAGCGCTCCTAGTTCAGTTACCGTCACGCCATCGCTGCAATCAACAAAAGACAGCGAGCCGTGCGCAAGCCCATTACGGCGATTCTTGACTAGCTTCAGCGCTCCCATGTCGTCTCTGATGTGCCGCTTGGCCGCTCGAACGACATCCGGAGAAGACACCAGTCCGCATCCGACTCGCTCGCAGAGCTTCTCAATGGAAGAGTCGTCCCAGTTTCCGCCGCCGCCAGGCTCGATCTTGAACCCCTTGATTGGCATCTGCTGCAAGAGTTGCTCGCAGAGATCGAGTGCGGCTTGTAGCCGCTTGTCAGGCCCGAGATTGCTGTGGGTCCGCGCCACGGAACGCACCCATTCAGTCCTCAGCCTAATGCTTAGCTCGTTGGGTCTGCGCTCGGCCTCTTCAATGGCGCCTACAACCGCTTCGAGGCATCGGAGCACAGTGGCCTCGACCAGGTTGTAGAGCTGGAGATAGAAGCTTGAGTTCAGAATCTTCTTCTGTGTGGTCGTGATCGGGGCACCTGTCCCACGAAGACGCGGGGTCCCCGCACGCGCTGCTTCCTCCACGCTCTGCAAGAACAACAGGTAGTCCTCGATCTCACGGTACCTCTCCTCAAAGAATGGGACGAGTTCAATCGTCGCCATGCTTCACCAGCTTGTTCTTCACGAAGTTGATGCGCGCGTTGAGGCGGGCAATCGCGTTCGCTCCATCAGAACTGGTAATCCTCTGGAATTCAGGACCGTTGATCCAGGAGGAAACGCCGATCTCTTCAATCGAGGAACCTGCGAGTTCGGGGCGCTCCGCAAGAGCGCGTTCGGCACCGACCGCGATTGCTTCAAACCGCGCCCGAGGGGTTGCCGCGCTTTTTTCGGTTTTCCGGAAACCGATTGGGAAGTTCCGCGAGACAAACTCCAGGACTGTGTTGAACCGGGCGCGATAGCTGTCCGCCAACCTTGGATCGGCGGCGAAGGCTGCGTTCATCTTCTTCGAGTAGGCGAAGAGGAAGTCGGAGGGGCGATCCCGATAGTCTTCCAACCCGTCGCTGTATGCGAAGAATCGCGTGACAAGTTCTTCGTAACCGCGTTCTTTCTTAGCCTTTGCTGGCATGGGCGCGAGGCTGGCCAGAAGAGGGGCTTTGGCGAGTTCCGTTACCAAATCAAGGAACGGACCGGCAAGTGCTCCTCTGCGGATTTCGGCATTATTTGCGGTCTTGCTGCCCGTGTTGATGCGCTCGAACATGTCAAGTCGTGCGGCTTCGTCGGCGTGCTCGTTCAGGACGATTCCGCGAACGGACCGATTCCTGATCTTGCGTTGCCGTGACTCGGGTAGATCGTCGAACCGGAACCCTGAGAGATGGGTTAGGGGGTCAAGGTCGCCAAGCTGGAAGCCACCGTAGATGAACTCTTCAATAGTACGCAGACGCTGAGACCCATCCACGATTTCGAGTCTGCCGTCCGGCATCTCCCAGAAGAAGATGAAGGGGATGGGCAGACCCATGATCAGAGACTCGATGAAGCGAGACTTGCGCCGATCTTCCCAGGTGAATTCCCGTTGGTAAGCGGGGACCACGTACTCGCCGTCACGGACTTTCTGCGCGAGAATCTCCACGGAGTACTCAGTGAGGAAGAAGTCGATTCGCTTGGACTGCTCCACGATCTGCGCTTCGGCGAGCTTGACTTGCTCCGCAGTCGGTCGCTCGCTTGGACGCACCACAGCGCACCTCCTGATCTTGCGTACGCCACCTCCAACAGGTGAGCTTCCCTCTAGGTTATCGGGAAGTGGCCGCCGCCATCCAGACAACCGGCAGGCGATCCGCGCTACTCGTCCCAGAGCGTGTGAGCCGGGGGTCATCGCAGAGGAGTCTCACACGGGCGGGCGGATCGGGTCACGGTAACTCGAAGACGCCCCTCAACAGCAATAGAGCAGCACCGCTGAAGAGGGGATTGCGCAAGCGAGGGTGCGGCACCGGCCGCCAGCATCTGGGGGGGCGAAGCGGTGCATGGAGCCTCGCGTTGGACCAGGGGCGACAGGGGACAGAGCTTGATGGCTCGTACCTCGGGTGCCGGAAGGCAAGAGTGCGCATCGCTCGACCGCGCCTCGACCCAGAGGCCTGGTGTTGTTCGGTCAGCAAGGCGACGACGGGTGCCGCCCACCAGTCGGCGCGGCCCGCGTAGCGCTCAAGCTGGCCGCCGATGGCGTTGCGGACGCAGACCTCCAGGACGCTGAAGTCGCCCCACATCGCCGCAGACGCCTCGATGTTCCAGGCGTACGGGCGCATCGCCCGCCCCTGGTCGTTGTTCGTGGCCCGAAGGTAGGTCGAGAGCCGCGCGGCGGTCAGCAGCGGCTTGATCGCCGGATCGTCAACAGGGCTTGGCGGCAGTCTCGTCATCGCAGCCACCTGCCCTTCCTCGACCAGGCTCGCTGTAGTAGCGTGAGTTCGTGAGCCCCGGACGAGGCCGCTGAGA
>JAITJY010000283.1 GCA_031278675.1 Bifidobacteriaceae bacterium | reverse complement strand
CCGGTTCACTTCCCCCGTGGCCGGGGTCCGCTAGCCGTGTTGCTTCGAGTTATGGACGGGCCGGGGTGAGCCAGCCCGCATGCGTCCGGCGCCTTTCGGCGCCCTTCGGCGCTAACGGCGCCCACCTCACTGACCATTAGGAAAGCCAACCCTTAGCGCGCTTGTTGACCATACCCTTCAGCGCGCAGATAAGTCAAGCTGTTAGACGGATTAGCGCAAATCTGGGTTTTAGCTGTGTGTTTACTGCGTTTGGGCTCCCATCCTGAAGCGGCAAGGCCACGACTTAGAAAGACCAGTGAAGGCGGTTTAGTCTTGGCTTTGTCAGCGTGGCTGGGGCTGGGTTGGCGGGGGACGGCATCGTGCGGCGGCATTTTCCGCGCGAGGGCGCTACTTGCCTTGGGCGAAGCCTTGTTGGCGCCACGCTTCGTAGACGGCGATGGCGGCCGCATTGGCGAGGTTGAGGGAGCGGCGCGCCGGGAGCATGGGGATGCGGACTAACTGGGTTATGCGGGGATGAGTCTTGACCGAAGTGGGCAGGCCATGGGGCTCTGGGCCGAACAACAGTATATCGCCGGGTTGGTAGGCGGGTTCGGTGAAAAGCGTGTCGGCGTGGGTGGTGAAGGCGAAGACTCGGGCGGTGGGCGCCGCCGCCGCGAACGCGGCATCTAGGCCGGGGTGAACTTGTAGGTCCGCCAGGTCGTGGTAGTCCAGGCCGCTGCGCCGCAACTTGGTGTCCGTCAACTCAAAGCCCAGAGGTTCAATCAGGTGCAGCCGCACGCCGGTGACCGCTGCTAAACGAATCGCGTTGCCCGTGTTGGTCGGGATGCATGGCTGATAAAACACCAGGTCAAACAAGTGTCAGTGCCTCACTCTAGAGTTTGAGCCATGAAACAGCACCGCGTTGCCCGCCTGCCGCGTCGGCTCGCCGTCTCAGTTGGCGCCCGGGCGCCGGGCGGACTTGGTGGTGGACTTGGTTTGGGCTTTCGTGCCCGCCCTGGTGGTGGCTTTGGCTCCGGTCTTGGTGCTCGCCTTGGTGGTGGACTTGGTTCGGGCTTTCGTGCTCGCCTTGGTGGTGGCTTTGGCTCCGGTCTTGGAGCCCTTCTTCGCGGTGGCGCGGGTGCGTTTGGCTGGACCGCGCTCGCGCTTGGCGGCGAGCAACTCGGCGGCGCGCTCCAGGCTGACCGCCTCCGGTGCGTCACCTTTGCCCAGCGTAGCGTGGGTCTCGCCATCGCTGACATAAGGGCCGTAACGTCCGTCTTTGACCACGATCGGCTTGCCGGTGACCGGGTCTGGACCCAATTCCTTGAGTGGTGGGGCACTGGCCGCGCCCCGCCGGGTCCTCGGCTGAGCCAAGAGCGCGCGGGCCTCATCCTCGGTGACGGTGAATAGCTGGTCTTCACTGGCAAGCGACCGTGACTCGGACCCGCACTTGATGTACGGGCCGTAGCGGCCGTTTTGGGCGGTGATCTCAGCGCCGTCGCTGCTTAGACCAACCGCCCGCGGTAGCGCCAAGAGTTGGAGAGCCTGCTCCAAACTCACCGTGTCAGCGCTCATCGACTTGAAAAGCGAGGCATTGCGCGGCTTGGGAGCCTTCGCGCCACTGGTTCTATTGGTCTCGGTGTTCTCGGTGACATAGGGGCCGAACCGGCCGATCTTCACCAGGATCTGGTGGCCGGTCGCCGGATCTGTTCCAAGAACCCGGGCCTGATCCGCCGGCGCGGCGAGGAGTTCTCTCGCCTTTTCTTCGGTCAACTCGTCCGGGGCCAAGTCATCCGGTACTCGCACACGCCGCTCGTCGCCGTTGCCGGTGGTCTCCAGGTACGGTCCGTAGCGTCCAACTCTCAGCGAGATCCCGCCGCCCAGGTCCACGGTGTTGATGTCCCGGGCATCAATCTCAGCCAGGTTCGTGACCAGGCCTTTGAGTCCTCCAGCAGCACCGCACGGGCCATTGCCTGCGGCCGAGCCCGGAGGCGGCCCGAAGTAGAACCGGTGCAGCCAGTTGGCCCGGTCTTCCTCACCGTCAGCAATCCGGTCGAGGTCGTTCTCCATGGCCGCAGTGAAGTCGTAGTCCACCAATTCGGCGAAGTTCTCCTCAAGCAACCGGGTGACAGCGAACGCCAACCAGGTCGGCACCAAGGCCATGGCACGCCGTTCCACGTAGCCGCGATCCTCAATCACCGAGACGGTAGCCGCATACGTCGAAGGCCGCCCGATGCCGCGCTTTTCGAGTGCTGCAACCAGCGAGGCCTCCGTGTAACGCGGCGGCGGAGTGGTTTCATGCCCTTGCGGTTCCAGGCTGTCGGCAGTGACCGGCTGGCCCACCGCGAGGCGCGGCAAACGCGCTTCCCGCGAGTCAGCATCCTCATAGCGGGATTGGTCGCGGCCTTCCTCGTACGCCGCCAAGAACCCGCGGTCGGTGATCACCGTGCCGGCAGCGCCAAAGGTAACGCTCTGGCCAGCCCATTGATCGGCGCCAGCATCACCGGCGCCAGCATCACCGGCGCCAGCATGGCGGGCTCCGGGGCCGCCGGCGGCGGGCCCCGCCTGGCCGCTCAGGGTCACCGAGACGGTGTGGCCGGTCGCGTCGTTCATCTGCGAAGCGACGGTTCGCATCCAGATCAACTGGTAGAGCTTCAACTCGTCTGCGGCTAGGCGCCCCGCCAGGTGCGCAGGCGGGGTGAAACTGTCGCCCGAGGGACGGATCGCCTCGTGGGCTTCTTGGGCGCCCTTGGACTTGGTGGAATAACGCCGCGGCGCCGCAGGCACCGAATCCGTACCGTAGAGTTCCTGAGCCTGGCGGCGAGCCGCACTAACAGCTTGATCCGACAGATGAACCGAATCGGTCCGCATATATGTGATGTGACCGTTCTCATACAGTCGCTGCGCCACGCGCATCGTGTTCCGCGAGTTCATGCGGAGCTTGCGTGAAGCCTCCTGCTGCAGCGTCGAAGTGGTGAACGGCGCCGCCGGACGGCGCCGATACGGCTTCTCGGTCAAATCCGACACCTGGAAGTCGGCTCCGGTCAACGCTTCGGCCAAGGCCCTGGCCTGGCCTTCATCCAGGCTAACCGCTGTGGGCGAGGTGAGCTGCCCGGCATCGTCGAAGTCCTTACCGGTGGCCACCCGCTTGGCCCCCACGGCGTTCAACGTGGCGCCAAAAACCTGGCCATCTGCGCAAAAACGCCCCGCGATGTCCCAGTATGAGGCGCAGCGGAACGCCATGCGCTCCCGTTCGCGTTCCACGACCATCCGGGTAGCAACCGACTGCACGCGCCCCGCCGAGAGCCCCGCGCGGACCTTGCGCCACAGCACCGGCGACACTTCGTACCCGTACAAACGATCGAGGATACGCCGGGTTTCCTGCGCATCTACAAGGTTTAGATCTACGTCGCGGGGGTGCGCCACCGCATGGTCGATAGCGTCCCGCGTGATCTCGTGAAACACCATCCGCTTGACCGGCACTTTCGGTTTGAGCACCTGGAGGAGATGCCAAGCGATCGCTTCACCTTCGCGGTCCTCGTCTGTCGCCAGATAGAGTTCGGTGGCGTCCTTGAGGGCCCGGCGCAACTCGGTGACCGTCTTCTTCTTGTTCGGCTCCACCACGTAATACGGTTCAAATCCACCGTCCACATCCACTGCGAACCGCGCATAAGGGCCCTTCTTCATCTCCGGGGGCAGCTCAGAGGGCTGCGGCAAGTCGCGGATGTGCCCCACCGATGCCGCTACCTGGTAGTCCGGTCCCAGATAGCGTCCAATGGTCTTCGCTTTGGTAGGTGATTCAACGATCACCAGTTTCTTGTCGGCCACTACGGCTCCTCCTTGGCACTTCAGCACGCGACCCCAAATTGAAGGGTCACGGCCCTTGACGGTACCTCAAGTTAGCCCACTCGTGCGCCGCGGGCCGGTTTGGACGCTGGCGGCGGCACCACGCGTGACCGGGCGAGCGCGCTGCTTGGCGCCGGTTTGGGCGCTCCGGCCAGGCGGCACCACGCTCATCGGGCGAGCGGTACCTTGTTCGGCCCAACCTGGTCGCGGGAAGTGATCATCAGCGAGTCAATGTTGACGTGGGCGGGCTGCGCGGCCACCCAACGGATGGCTTCGGCGACATCGGGCGCGGTGAGGGGCTCAACCCCGTCATAGACTGCGTCGGCTGCAGCCTGGTCGCCGCCGAAGCGGACCAACGAGAACTCGGTGGTAACCAAACCCGGGTCAATCTCGGTGACGCGGACGGGAGTGCCGGCCAACTCGTGATGCAAAACGCCGGTCAGGGCGCGCTCGCCGAACTTGGCGGCGTTGTAGCCGCCGCCGCCGGCGTAGGGATAGTGCCCAGCGATCGAGACAATGTTGATGATCAGCCCCGCAGGCGCCGCCAACAGCTTCGGAAGCAGCGCTTTTGTCACACGCACAGTGCCGAGCACGTTGGCTTGGAACATCCAGTCCCATTCGGCAGGATCTGCCGCGTCGATCCGTTTCAGCCCGTGGGCGCCGCCCGCGTTGTTGACCAGCAGGTCGCATCGGTCCACTGCGGCGGCTAGCGCATCGACGGACGGTTGGTCGGTCACATCCAGGAAGTGGCCTATCCCGTTCGGCGCCAACTCGGCGACCAGCGCTTCGATCCGGTCCATCCGCCGCGCCGCCGCGACCACCCGCCAACCGTCGGCGACCAAAGCCCTGGCGCTAGCCGCGCCAATCCCACTCGATGCCCCGGTGACCACTGCAGTACGCATCGCCTGCTCCCTCCCGTTTAGTTGTTCCTACAGATTCGCCGTTGGGCCCGCCCGGGTGGCCCGACAAGCGCGGCTAACCGTCACCTGACCGGGTGGCCAGACAAGCGCGGCCGACCTGCGCGGCATCGTGGCGGGGCACGACGTTTCTAGCGGCATTGTTGCACACCGCCGCCTTCGCCGACCCGCCCCCGCCCGACTTTCCCCATCTCTACCCCCACCCCAGTTGCTCAGCGCGCCGAAAAAGGGAAGACTTCTTGACACATCGCGGATATACCGAATGCACGGAGGCGCCAAATGTCCAGTCCCCACACGCCCGGTGATCCGGGCGAGCCCCAGAATCCCGGCCCGTTCTCTCCCCCCGGCGGCTACGGTCCCGGTACCAATCCCGGCGGTGCGCCCACGCCCGGCCCGGGCGCTTGGCCGGGCGATCCGGCGGCCTCGGGCTACTATCCGCCCCCGGCCATGAACGCGCCAGGGGCCCCGTATTATCCCAACCAGGGTCCGGGGCAGGGTCCGGGGCAGGGCCAGGGTGCGCCCGGCTACTTCCCGAGTCAGCCCCCGTACGATGCCGTCTCCTCGCCCCCCGCCGCGCCCCCAGGCTCCGCAGGGGACCAGTGGGGGCAGGGTCCGGCTGGATCATTCCCTCAGGCGCCGCCCGCGTCTGGTCCGCAGTTTGGTCCGGGTCCGCAGTTTGGCCCGGGTCCGCAGTACGCGCCTACTGGCGCGAGCGGAGTGGGTCAACCCTATTCGGGTCCAATCCCGCTTGGCTCCGCCTGGGAGGGCGCTGCGCCAGGCCCCGTCCAGGGCGCGGGACCGAGCTTCGGGGCGCTCGGCGCCCCCGGCCCGTATCAGCAGACTCCCGGTGCACAGGGACAGTTCGCCCCACCGGGATCACCGTCCCCGGGCGGCCCCTACGCCCAAGGCGCCCCGGGCGCCCCAGGCTCGTTTGGTGAACCGTACCCGCAGGGCGGCCCGTACCCCGAGGGCGCCCCGGGCAGGCCGTCCGCTCAGGGCGGGCCTGGTTCGTTTGGTGCGCCGCCCCAGCCGGGCGGGCCATACGCCCAAGGTGGGCCTGGTTCGTTTGGTGCACCGCCCCAGCTAGGCGGCCCGTACCCCGAGGGCGGGCCAGGCTCGTTTGGTGAGCCGTACCTTCAGGGCGGGCCATACATTCAGGGCGGGCAGGATCCATTTGGCCCGCCCAGCCAGTTGGATCCGAACAGCCAATATGCGGCGGCCGGATTCAGCGGCGGGTTCCAAGTGCCGCCGGCGGAACCTCCCAAGAAGAAGCGGCGCGGAGTCCTGATCGCTGCGGTCACGGCCGTGGCCGTGGTGGGTGGCGGCGGTGGCATCTGGGCGTTGACTGCTCTGGGATCATCCGGCGGGGCCGCCAGCCCCGTCGAGGCCGTGGAGGTCATGTTGAACGACCTCGCCGACTTCAACTTGCTCAAGGCGGCGGGTCATGTCGCGCCGTCCGAACAAACCATCGCCCAGGCGCTTATGGAAACCACCGCGAACTTGGTGGGCGAAATCGACTACGGGGAACAAGCCAACATGAAGGCGTTCGAATCCGCGATGGACGCGATGTCCATCAAATTCGCCGATTTGGAGATTGTCAGCGAGCCACTCGCCACTGACGTCGAACGCACCGCTATAACTGAGGGAAGCGTCACCATTGACGCTGATTACGACAAGCTGGCGGACGCCCTAGTCGAATTGCTGGATGACACCGCATCCCTCGGTCTAGGAGATATCGGCATGACCCGCTCCGAAATACGCGACGAACTCCAAGAAGCGTTGCCCATTACCTTGGGGATCAGCGAATTAGCCGCAGAGGCCTATGTCTCCGACATATTCCTGGTGACAGTCAAAGAGGACGGTAAATGGTTCACTTCGCTCAGCTTGACGGCAGCGCAATATCTCTATGAGGAAGCGGGCCTGTCGAACTCGGCGCTGGGCGACGTGATCCCGGCGGACCAAAAGAAGGGTGCCACAACACCCGAAGCCGCAGTCGGCGAGTTCCGTGAGGCGTTCAACAAGATGGCCGCCACGGGAGATCTCCGGGAATTGGCGAAGGCCCTACCGACCGCCGAATCGCGCTTCCTTGCCATCTACGGCCCGGCTATTGAATCAGATGACTTGGCCTACAGCTTATCTGAGTTGGGGATAAGCGAATTCACGGCCACCGAAACGGCCAATAATGGGTCTTATGCCACGCTGGTGATGGACCGGTTTATTGCCAGCTTCGCCTATGCGACCAATCTGGAACTAGCGCGTGAAGATTCAAACTGGGAGTTCGTGTTTGCCGGTGACGGATACGGCCTTGCGGTGACGGTTGACCAGATCAGTAGCCAGGAAATCACTTACGATATTTTGGTGGTCGACGGATATGGCGAAACGATGGGTAATGGCGTGCTCCGAGTACCAGCCGAAGGTGAATTCGAGTTCGAATACAACTACGCGGGTGAATCCATCGTTGCCGATTGGGACGGGCAATGCCTACTGCTGGACTTGGGCAGCTTCGGCGTGGAGGAGGTCTGCGACGAGGCCCTGGCGCAGATGATGGAGGAGACGGGGGTGGATCAGCTTGCGAGCCTACCGGATTTCGGTGAGTTGATTGGCGTGACCGCAATCAAAGACGGCGATGGTAAGTGGTATGTCTCGACGCTGGGCAGCAGCCTCGCCTGGATCGGCATTGCGGGCGTTGGATACGCGGTCCTCGCCGAAAGTTTTGGTTCATTCTACGATGGGTACGGCGATTCCTACGACGATTACGAGGACTGGGATGACTGGGAGGACTGGGAACAGGAACTCGAAGAGTTGGAAGACTGGGAGGACTGGGAAACCCGGGAGAGCGTCGACGAGTGGCCAGATGGCTGGAGCGAGGAAGACCAAGCGGTCGCCGTAACGTGACGGGCACAGCTCAGCACTGACCCTGCCCAGATGCGGGCTCTTCGCATTTGAGGTTGAGCACTACTACCGCCCCGGCGAACCGCGCCACCTCAGCCTCAGCGGTGGCCCTCAACTCCCCGAAGAGGGCCACGCGGGCGGCTTCCCGGGCCTCAGCGGCGCCGGGCGCCTGGCAGCGGAGCCCCCTTTCTTTTGCCGCGCGCAGCGGCCTTGAGGCTGGCCGCTTGTCGCAGCTGGCGCGGCGACACCCCGCAATCCCAACCAGCGGACTCTGCCAAGAGCCCGGCGGGGGGGCCGCCCGCCTGCTCCGTGGAGCGTACCCCCGGCGCGGCGTTGGACAGGCATGGCCGCAGGCTCGGGGCCCTTGACTCGCCACATCAAAGAGTCCCAGGCTGAAGGCCTAAAGGCCTCGTGACGCGCGGCCTGGTTAATCGTTCGCGCAAGTAGTTTGCTTCAAAGATGAAAGGACACGGAAATGACTCGCACACGAAGCCGTGCAATCGCATTCGGTGTGGCGCTGCTCCTCGCTGCGTCCGCCTCCGCATGCGCTCAGTCTGTCACATTTGCCCCGAGAGAAAAATGCTCGCCGAACTAGACATTCACGCTGGCCGACGGAGGTTCTGTCTCCGCCCAGCAAGCTGGACGCGGCAAGTCTATCGCCTGGGGGTTTTAGCCCAAGATTTCTGGCACTGTCACGTACCATGTCTATGTCTACGTCGGCAACAAGAAGTACGATGAAAAGACCCAGTCTTACGCTCCACATGGCTCAGTCGATGCAACTACTGCCTCGACATACTCGGGCTACAATTTCAATCTCTCTGGAACAGCCACGAAGGGAAAGGATCAATTGCAGTTTTCATTCTCATGCGTGATCGCTTAGCACCCTTCGCGCCTCCCATGTCTGTCAAGGATGAGAGCTTGCTTTGAAACGCACCGACGAACCCGTAGGGTTTTCCAACGCTAAAAGCGCACTGGACTTGGTGTTGGCTGACTTCGTGCCGGTTCGCCAGTGGCTGCCGCCTCTGGAACTCGTGGATCTAAACAGGCCAAATGAGCTTCCACCAAACTTGGGTGCCTGGATAGCATCGCCTGAGCCGGGTGAAGCCCAGGTGTTGCTGATAGTTGGCGACAACAGAAGGCGGATCGAATTCGGACCGGATCTAGTTAGGGCCAAGGTGTCTTTTGCCGACTACCTGCAGGACGAGGTCATTGATCGCAGCGGCAGACCGTGGCCTGAGGTAGTGGTCAACGGGCAGACGGTCGTGTTGACTCCGCGCGCGGAAGGTGGACAGGCAATGTGGATGGGGCAGGACGGCGTGGCGCGGCCGGTAGGGGAGTTGTGGGCGGAGTAGAGCAGGACCCTTCCAACGGACTGCCCACCGGAAGGTCCGTTCGGCGACGGCTGAAGACCCAGCTAGCGGCCGAGGCCGCCCCCAGCGCGTCGGCGTGGCTGGGAGGGGCTGCGGCGGCATCGGGCTGCGGGCTATGCCGCTGGGAGCGGCCGCGCTGTGCGCGAACGGGGTAGCGCATCTGGCACCCGGCGCGCGACCATTGGAAGGTGAACCAACTGCTGGCTGCGTTGCGCGATCCGGATGAGCGTGCCCGCTGCATCACGCACCTAGCGCGCACGCAGCGGCGGGCGGGCCAGCGCGCCGCGTGGCCGGAATGGACCCCCGATTGGATCGAACAAGGATACGAACGCCTCGGGATTGAGCAGCCCTGGGCGCATCAGGTCGCCGCGATGAACGCAGCGCGGGCGGGGCACACGGTGATCGCCACATCGACTGGTTCTGGCAAGTCGTTGGCGCTTTGGACACCGGTCCTCACTGCCCTCGATGCGCCTTACCATCTGGGGCGAATCAAGGAACGGCGGACTCGTCCGGCCGCGCTCTACCTGGCGCCTACCAAGGCGCTCGCTGCGGATCAACTCGCCGGTCTGGAGGCGCTGTTCCGCGCCGCAGATGTGACCGGTCTGACCGCTGCGACCTGCGACGGCGACACCCCGCCCGAGTCGCGGCGCTATCTCCAGTCCCACGCCGACATCATTGCCACGAACCCCGATTTCCTGCATTTTTCGTTCCTGGAGACGCATCCGCGTTGGGCTGGTCTGCTCCGCGGCCTCAGTTACGTGATCGTGGACGAGTTGCACGCTTACCGCGGCGTTCTGGGCGCCCACGTCGCTTGGGTGATGCGCCGGTTGCGCCGGATCGCCGCCCATTATGGCGCGGACCCTATCTTTCTTGCGGCCTCCGCCACGGTCAGCGACCCGGATGCGACCGCCGCCTGCCTGATCGGCGTGGAACGCGCCGCAGTCACGGCCATCACCGCCGACACCGCCGAGCGCGGCGAGAACACCTTCGTCTTTTGGCGCCCAGCCCCCTACGACCCCCAGCCGTCCACCCCCAAGCCCGATGCCGCCGTCCCGCCTCCGCTCGATGCCGTAGCCTCTCCCGCCCCCGAGTCGCGCGGGGTTGGCGGCGCGGACCCGTCGGCCGCTGCTGCGGCCAGTGTGCCCGGGCCTGCTGCGGACCCGTGGGCGGCGCCGGTTGCGGGCTGGGCGGGGGTTGTCGGGGTCGGCGCGTCGGCTGAGGCCGCTGCTGCGGCCAGTGTGCCCGGGCCTGCTGCCGCGGCCCCTCAGGGCGCGTTGGGCGCGGACGGCGTTGATGCAGCACAGGGCGCCCGGGGCGGTCGGGTTAGCGCTCAGCGCCGCGCGGGCCGCAAGGGGCCCGGGGTGGCGGCCGGGGCGGGGCAGGGCGCTGGGGGGACGGCATCGGG
>JAITJY010000271.1 GCA_031278675.1 Bifidobacteriaceae bacterium | reverse complement strand
GGTGGCCGCTTGCGCGGGCTGGGCACCAGCGTCGAGCACGCACCCAACAAGCACCAACGCGCCGAGGCCGAACACCGACGCGGCCAGAGTCGCGAGCTTCCTTGTTCCGGGCATGAATCCAATTCCTCTCGATCCAAAGTTGAACTTCGGCCGATTCGTGGACCGGTCGCCAGGTCATCGACATCGACCAACCGACAGCCGCCCATGGTAGCCCACAGGGGGGCTGTCAAGGCACCGTCATGCTTCAGCTCTATGATGCCAGCACCATAATGATGATTGTCGGCGGTCTGATAGTGGACTCCAATTCGCAATGCCTGGACGCCTCGGGCAAACCCATCTTGACTTTCACGCTTGTTTTGGGGCGTTGTGGGTGGTGGCCTGCGGGTTTGCGGGGTTTTTGGGGTGTTCAGCGTGTAGTGGACTGTTTGGCTGCGGATGACGGGTTCCGTTGCTGCGCCCGGATGTCGGCGATCGTGGCCGAGGAGCGGTCCATCGGCTCGGCGCCGACGGCCTGCTCGACCTGGCCGATCAGAGCGCCAAGAAGGCGACCAGACGGTTCCAGGCGGCCGCCGCCAACTCCGTGTCGCAGATGCGGGTCGACAACCAGGGCCGGGTGCGTCTGCAACACCCCGACCACAAACCGACCAAGCGGTTGCGGACCATCCATGAACGAGACGACAAGAAAGCCGAGCGGAAAAGACAAGGCTGGCGGCGGCGATAACCCACCTCCTGTTCGTTAGGCATGTAGGACACCCCCGGCCAGGGGGTGGTGGAGAACAAGGAAAGGGGCGGCCAATCATGGTTTCGCTCGGAGGATGGCGCCGGCGCTGTGGTTGGCGAGGTCGCTGGGCCGGATCCCCCGGCCGCTGGAAGCCTACGAGGAGCGTCACCGAGAGCACTCCCGGCGTGACGGGTCAGCTATCCGGGGGACGCCTACACGCTGCCGACAACGCGGTCAGCCGACCGGGGCGGCCGGACGGGTCGCGCGCGAGGTGGCCACCACAGTGGCGGCGCAAGTCTCAGACGCGGCGGCCACCGCCGGGCTGAAAGCCCGCACCAGCGACGAACGTGTCATGCTGCGGATGCTGGCCAGCTTGGCGGCGGCGAGCGGGGCCGGCGCCGACCCGGCGGACGCGCTCGGGTCGGACGCCGCTACACGGGTCGAGAACGCCGCCCGCGCCCAAGCCGTGGAGTTGCTTGAGACCGACGCCGGGCGCGTCGGCCGGCTGTGAGCGGTACTCGCCATTGGACGCGGGAGAAGTTTCGATGACCCGCAGGGCATCCGATGCGCTACAGTTATTTCAATTAGACCCATTTCGGAGGTGGTTATGAGTCCTGTGCTGCAACGTGACCGTCAGGCACTCCACCGGGCCCTGGAGAGCGACGGCGACGAGCTTTCGTTGTCACTGTCGCGCGAGACGGTGGAGTTTGTCGCCCAAGTGGTGGATGCGCAGGTCAACGGTCAAGAGATCGTCTTCTCGCGGGTCCCCAAGGAAGTCAGCCCAGAGGACGCCGCGAAGATGCTGGGCGTGTCGCGGCCCTATGTGCGCAAACTGATGGACCAGGGAGAGTTGCCGTTCCGCAAAGTCGGCTCCCACCACAGGATCGCCGTGGCAGATGTCAAGGCGTGGCACGCCCGCGAGCGCAAACGCCGGCACGAAGCGCTTGTCCGCTTCTCGGAGTTGGAGAACGATCTGGGGTTGTCTGAGTGACCGAGGTCCCGGTCCCACTGCCGACTGGGCTGCGCGTCATCGTCGCAGACTCGAACGTCCTGTACTCCAGGTCGCTGCGCGACTACCTGCTGTACGCTGCGGACCAGGACATCGTGGCCGTCCACTGGAGCGCCCAGATCCTCCAAGACATGACCGACCACTTGGCGGCCAACCGCCTGGTTGATGCCATGACCGACACGTATCCGGCGCCGCTTGTGACACCCGAAACGAAGGATTTCGCCCGCCTGGAGGGGTACGTCCGGCCGGACGATGACGACCGAGACGTGACGGCGACGGCGCTGGCTGCCGAGGCCGACACTATCTGCACGTCGAACCTGAAGCATTTCCCCGAACCCGTCATGGATGACCTGGGGTTGGTGATCATGACGCCCGACACGTTGTTCGTCCAACTCATCGACGACTGTTCGTCGCAAATGGTCGCCGCGCATCAGTCGTCGGTGAGGCACTTCAAAGGTGCTACGGACGCCTCGACCCTGGCAGCGATCAGGAAGGCCGGGGCCGCCCGGACCGCCGACCGGATGGCCACCGCTCTGGGCCTGGCTGATGGGAACCGATTGAGCGAAGTAGGTGGCCAAGGGCGGCATTGGGACCGATGTCCTGAGTGGGCCCGCTGTTGACGATCAGCAAGTGTCGCCGACAGTTCCGAGCGAACCACAGCCGGATCTTTACGGCGAATGGCGGTGAGACGCCGATGGCCATTGGAACCCCGGCCCCAGTGATTCGGCGTGTCGCCGGAGCGAGCGTGCTTGGCGGAGAGTGTTCATACGACGCGGCCTAGGGGAACCTCATTTGTGTCGGTGCCTACCAGTAGGCTGGGGTGCGTGATTGAAGGACTCCTGCGCCTAGCGGAACGGGTTCGGGTTGAGACGACGAACAGCCTCGACGCGGCAACGCAGTCCGCGCAGGGTCAGTACTTCACTCCCGAGAGAGCCGCCGTTTTGATCGCCAGCTTTCCCGCGCTGCCGCGCCAGAGTCTGCTGCGTGTGCTTGACCCTGGGGCTGGGTCGGGAATGCTGACTGCAGCCATCGTCGAGCGCGTTTGTGCTGAAAGCTCGGCGGCGGCGATTGAGGTCATTGCTGTCGAGTCCGACCCCTCGTTGTTGCCGGCCCTGCACGAGACCGCGCGACTGTGCGAACAGTGGGGCCGCGATCATGGTGTCTCAGTGATAATCAGAGTCACACCGGGGGACCTGGTTGTCATGCAGACCGGGCTGGAGGCCGAGTTGGGCTTCGACTACGACTTGGTGATCATGAATCCGCCCTATAAGAAGCTGGGCTCGGCATCGTGGCAGCGCAAAGCGCTGGAGGCCGCCGGGTGGGAGGCGACCAACCTGTACTCGGCGTTCCTTGCCGTTGGGGTGGACTCGCTTCGGCCGGGCGGCCAACTCGTGGCGATCACTCCGCGCTCGTTCGCCAACGGCCCGTACTTCGGCCAGTTCCGGCGCCGTCTGCTCGCCGAGGTCGCGTTCGACCGGCTGCACACCTTCGAGTCTCGCTCCACCGTTTTCGCAGACACAGGGGTGTTGCAGGAGAACGTCGTGTTCTCCGCCACTAAGGGCGGACATCGCGGTAGCGTGATGATAACGTCCTCACACGGACACACCGATGAGATAGTCGCGCGGACGGTCGGCTATGACGAGTTGGTGTCCCCGGCTGATCCGCAACGGTTCATCCGGATCACGGCAGACAAAGCTTCGGACGAGGCTGTCAAAGTGTTGGAAGCCATGCCCGCGTCATTGGCCGCTTTGGACTTAAAGGTGTCCACCGGGAAGGTGGTGGACTTCCGGGCGCGGCAGAATCTCCGCGACGTTCCACAGCCGGGTCACCTGCCACTGGTGTATCCGGGCAATCTCCACCAAGGCGAGGTCCACTGGCCCCGGCGAATCGGCAAGGCGCAAGCGTTCAGCCTGGTTGATGAGTCGGACCACAAGGCGTTGTTGCCCAGCGGCTACTACGTGCTGGTCAAACGCTTTTCAGCGAAGGAGGAGCGCCGTCGGATAGTCGCCGCCGTGTGGGACCCGACCCGATGCGACGGCAAGCCGGTCGCGTTCGAGAACCATCTAAACGTTTTTCACAAGAAGGGCATGGGCATGGACCGCGAGTTGGCGTGGGGTCTTTGCTTGTGGCTGAACAGCACGGTTGTGGACCGCTACTTCCGGACCTTCTCCGGTCACACCCAAGTCAACGCCACCGATCTGCGCTCACTTAACTATCCCGACGAACCCGTCCTGCGCAGTCTCGGACGATCAACTGATTGCTTGCCCGAACAGGACGACCTCGACCGCCTTGTCGAGGAGATGACACAGGTGTTGGTGGCCGCGTGACCGAACGAGCCGCCGAGCAGGTGGACGACGCTAGATTCGTTCTCGAATCTCTCCGTTTCGACGCGGAGCGTTCCAACGAACGCTCCGCTATGGTGCTTTTGGCTTTGCTGCGGCTCAGGGCGAACGACCCGTGGTCGGCGGCGCAGACGCCGATGCTCGGTACGCGGGCCATCATGGACTGGATCAGGGACGAATATGGTGTTGACTACAAGCCCAACACGAGGGAGATCGTTAGGCGGTTCACCCTGCATCAGTTCGTAGACGCTGGGTTGGTCGAGGAGAATCCTGACGAGCCTGCTCGACCGGTCAACTCGCCGAAGTGGTGTTATCGGGTGCGTTCTGAAGCTGTCCCCACGCTTAAAGCCTACGGCACTGACCGGTTCGACGGATTACTCGACACCTATTTGGAGGCAGCGGCAAGTCACGGGCCTGTGGACGGGCGACGGCATTCCGAACTGTCAACCCTGTTCGCAGATTCGACAGCGGGACTCGTATACGTGTCGTGCTTCCCGTCGCGGGTTGTCATGCGCAAGTATCTCGCTCAGATCGCCTGGGAGACGGAAGTGTGGTGCGCCGACGACCCCACACACCTCATCCACTTCAACGGCGAACGCTTCCTCGGCCCTTACCGGTGACTGTCACCAGTAGTCTGCATATTCCGTTGCGATGGAGCCGGTCCACTGCCCTCAGCGAGCCGCGCCGCTGCTCGAACTGAGCCGCTGCGATGGGCCGGACTGAGGCGGCGCAACGCTGCGGTGAGCCGCCAAGGAACTCTTCTTCCCCAGCATCCTTTTGGATCGACGGCCGCTGTGATGCCGCCTGTTCCGCATCCCATCAAGGTGCTGCCCCACGCCGCGTCTGCCTTGTGACGCGCGTGATGA
>JAITJY010000199.1 GCA_031278675.1 Bifidobacteriaceae bacterium | reverse complement strand
TCTGCGCGGGGTGGGAGTCCCACGGGGTCGCCAGGGCAGTCGGGGGAGTGTACGGGGCCGATGGCGAGTGGGTGGTTACCGCTTACGCCGTCCGATACGACACGGGCGATGAGATCGCGCCGGCAGTGGTCTGGGGGCACCGCGCGGTTTTGTTTGTCGACGCACCGCCCCCGAAGAGTGTGCGGATCAGGGGCGAGGAACCCACCGGCGGCGGGCTCGACGGATCAGTGATCTGGGGCGGCGCGCCCCCGGAGCCAAGCCCGGCGCTGGCGTTACCTTCTGTGTGCCAACCGGCTGCCGGGCGGCATCGTCCTAGCCCTGCCGGGCACCTATTTGGTACCTAATTGGTGCCTGCGGGGGCGGGCGGCACCGGGCGGGCTCGGATGCGGGGTTGGCGCCGGGTGGATGCTTGCGGGGGCGGGCGGCATCGGGCGGGCGTGGGCGATTCAGCTATCTGTGAAATTTTTGGGCTCTTGGCACCCTTGTGCCCGAAGCTGGGCAGGTGGAACGAATTGTGCGCGTGAGTGATCTGTCCCGACCTGAAGCCAAGCGAGTGCGCCGACGAGCCCCGCGGCTTAGTCGCGGCGTGTACCTGACCTCGGGCGGCGACCCTGGCGAGTTGAGGAACCGGGCGCGCGGCGCACTGGCGGCCGCGCCGGCTGGGTCGGTGGTCACGGGGGTCAGCGCGCTCGGGCTGTGCGGGGTGCCGCTGGCAGAAGGGTTCACGCGTGACTCCAGCCGCCGGATTCACCTGCTGGCGCCGCCGGGCCGACGACAGGGGCCACGCCGCCCGGGAGTCGCCGGCCACGTGCGCGCCGCGCATTGCGCCGCCGTGACCGAGCCGCGCTCCGGCATCCCGATCGCCCCGCCGACGCATAGTTGGGTCGATGCGGTGCGTTGGCTCGGCCGCGAGACCGGCTGGGGTGCGTGGGACTCGGAGCCGGCGGCGACCCGCGGTCTGTTCGAGACACCAGCCAAGCGAGCGTTCCTCGAGTCGGTCCAACTTGGCGACGCCTTGCTGCGTCGCCAAACGCCATTGTGCTGGCAGGAACAGCTAGACGAATGCGCCCAGGCTGACGTGGGCCCCGGCTCGAAGTTGGTCCACGAAGCCTCTAAGCAGGTCAGGGCGCGCACCGACTCCTTTATGGAGACCTGGCTCAGACTGGTGGTCTGGGACGCCGGATTCCCGGACCCGGAAGTGAACTTCGAGGTCGCTGGCAACGGTTGGCGCTATTTGTTGGACCTGGCCTGGCCGGACCGGATGATCAACCTGGAGTATCACGGTCGCCAGCATTTCGAGAAGTCGGACCAGTCCTATAAGGATGTGCCCCGGCGGGCCCGGCTCCAGGATGCGGGTTGGTCCATCCATGAGGCCGTTTACGCCGACCTGCGCGAGCCTGCCGGCATGCTGCGTCGCTTGGCCCGCAGTTTTGGCTGGTGAGGCGCGGTCTTGGCGCCAAGGCGGAGTGTGTCCTGAGCCAAGCAGGTGGCAGGGCTGCGGGCTGGGGGCCGCGAGGCGTCCGGTGGCAGGGCCGGGGGCCGCGAGGGGTCCGGTGGCGGGTTGGTCACAACTGCGGGTAACGCGCGATTTCGGCCCTTACCAGCGCTTGTGACCACCCGCCCGGGCAGACTCACAGGGGCGGATTCGTGTTTGCGCAGGTGGCAGGGCCGGGGGCCGCGAGGCGTCCGGTGGCGGGTTGGTCACAACTGCGGGTAACGCGCGATTTTGGCCCTTACCAGCGCTTGTGACCACCCGCCCGGGCCCCCCAGCGAGGACCGCACCGCCCAACAAGATTCGCGCCACCGATCAGCGCCGACTCAGCTACCAACGCCCGATGCCGTCCCCCCGCCCAAGCGGAGCCATCAGCCCAGGGGTCAAGGCCTTGGGCAGGGCTGGTGCCAGGTGCTGGTGGGCGGGTGGGGTCAGGGCGGGGTTAGGCCGAGGGCCTGGTGGACTAAGAAGATGGGGTGTTCAACACGCATTCCGGTGCCTTGGCGGAGCTGCCAACGACAGGTCTCTGTGTCGCAGATTGCCAGATCGGAGCCGGTCTCTTGGATCATTTGGAAGAGGGGCGCGCCGACGGCTTGGGCCACCTTGAACTTCTCCTTCTTCAAGCCATAAGTTCCGGCTATGCCGCAGCACGCCATCCCAGATTCAACCACCGTCAAGCCGGGGATCAGGGCTAACACATCCATTGCGGGCAGACCCATCGCCTGGCCCTTGAGTTGGCAAGGGGCATGGTAAGGGACCACGGCATCAATGCGCTGGAAATTGTGGGGGAGTTCGCCTGCGGCGTCCAGGTCCGCCAAGAACTCCATGATGTCACGCACCCGCGTCGACACATCAGCCAGCTCTGGGGCGTCCACGCCCATGATCTCGTGCGCCTCGTGTTTGAGCATTCCAGTGCAAGAACCAGATGCTGAAATGATGGTCAGTTCCTGACCGGCGGTCCTCAGTTCCCGGCATAGCTTCAAGATGTTCTTGGTCGCGGCATCGAACAAGCCATTCGATTGCTGAGCCAAACCGCAACAGCCCTGGCGGGGCACCACAACCTCATAGCCCAAGTGTTCTAGCACCTCGACAGTCCGTTTCGAGGTTTCCACCTCGAAATAGCCGCCGGCGCAACCGTGGAAAAACACCACTTGCCCGCGCGGCGCCGGCCCCGTCCTGCGCTTGCCTTCCGCGTTTGAGCTGGTCAGCGTACCGCTGCCCTGCGCGGGCACGGCCGGAGCGGGGTTATTCACCGCGTTCTTAGGCTCCCGGCGCTTCAGCCACTTGGCGAAGGTTTGGGGCGCCGCCACCGGCATTGGCGCATTCTTTGCCACCCCAAAAAATGCCTCAACCAGCGCGCGCAACGCTTTGATGCGTAATGCAGCATTCGCCAAAGGCGCCATCGGCACCATGACCTTACCCATCAACACCGTCTGCGAGATCAGTTTGTCGCGCAACGGCATATGCCCGGCCTTCATCACCGCCCGAGCCTGCGAATTCAATTCCGCAACCTTGACCCCCTGCTGGCAAACCAAGGTACAAGTCCCGCAACTCGAACAATCATCCAGCGTTCGGTCCACGCTTTCGCCCTGACGGAACCGTTCCGCCTGCGGACCAACAAATTTCGGCCCAGCAAATTTCGGCTCAACCGCCATGACCGGGCATTGCGTTTCGCAGATATTGCATTTGACGCACTCATCGAGCGACATGCGCGCCAATTCGTGCCCCAGCAGTTCCAACGTCGCCTTCATGTCACACCCTCCGCCCCGAAGTCGTTCCGCTGTCCGATCCCGTCACCTTGCCCCCGGCCCCGGCCCCGGTCTCGGCGC
>JAITJY010000130.1 GCA_031278675.1 Bifidobacteriaceae bacterium | reverse complement strand
TGGCGTGATCATGGAGCGCCGCGACCAGGTCTTGATTACGGTCTTGAGGCCCTTGGAGTTGTGTTCATCCACCTTTTTCTGCAGGTGGGTGTCCACAAATGGGCCCTTCTTCAAGCTGCGAGGCATTCGAAAATCATTCTCCCTATCAGCGCTTCTTGCCTGTGCGGCGGCGACGGATGATCAACTTGTCACTGGGTTTGCCCTTTTTGCGGGTGCGGCCTTCTGGTTTACCCCAGGGGCTGACCGGGTTGCGGCCACCGGAGGTTTTACCTTCGCCGCCGCCGTGGGGATGGTCTACGGGGTTCATGGCCACACCGCGGACGTGGGGGCGGCGGCCTTTCCAACGCATCCGGCCGGCTTTGCCCCAGTTGATGTTGGATTGTTCGGCGTTGCCGACTTCACCGACTGTGGCGCGGCAGCGCAGGTCAACGTTGCGGATTTCACCAGAGGGGAGTCTGAGTTGCGCGAACCGACCCTCTTTGGCGACTAGTTGGATGGATGCGCCCGCACTGCGCGCCAGTTTGGCGCCGGCTCCTGGGTTCAGTTCAACGGCGTGGATCACCGTGCCCAGGGGGATGTTGCGGAGCGGCAGGTTGTTGCCAGGTTTGATGTCTGCTTCGGGTCCGGATTCAACCCGGTCGCCTTGAGCTAGCCGGTTTGGCGCCAGGATGTAGCGTTTGGCTCCGTCCGCGAAGTGCAGCAACGCGATTCTGGCTGTCCGGTTCGGGTCATATTCGATGTGCGCCACTTTGGCCGGCACGCCGTCTTTGTCGTTCCGCTTGAAGTCGATCAAGCGGTAGGCCCGCTTGTGGCCTCCGCCCCGGTGCCGGGACGTGATACGCCCGGACGAGTTCCGCCCGCCGGTCTTGGTCAGTGGCCTGACCAGTGATTTTTCTGGTGTTGTGCGGGTGATTTCAGCGAAATCGGCGACCGATGCCCCGCGCCGGCCCGGCGTTGTCGGTGAATATTTTCTGATAGCCATGTCGGTCTAACTCCCGCTCCTTTACAACGCTGTCGGCGCGCCGAAGATGTCGATGCTGCCGTCCGCTAGCGTCACGATCGCTCGTTTGGTGGACTTGCGCCGGCCCACACCAAACCGGGTGCGCTTAACCTTGCCTTGACGGTTCATGGTGTTGACCGCGAGGACCTTGACTCCGAAGATCTGCTCCACCGCGATCCGGATTTCGGTCTTGTTGGCGTGCGGCGCCACGATGAATGTGTATTTGCCTTCGTCCGCCAGCCCGTAGCTTTTTTCAGACACGACCGGCCGGATGATCACATCCCGCGGGTCTTTCGGTAGCGCCAGCTTGCTCATTTGGCCTCCTCCTTCGCCTCGCCAGCGGCCGATGCCGTCTCCTCAGTACCAGCACCCGTCCCAGCACCAGCCGCAGCGGTGGCGGGGGCACCGGACGATGCCGTCTCTTCAGTTGCTGCGCCCGCACCGGCCGCAGTTTCTGGCACTGCGGCGGAACCGGCCGCTGCCGCATCGGCAGGGGCGCCTTCCGGGGGTGGGGGCAGGCCTGATTTGGGGGACGCTAAGAATTCGGCTAGGGCGGCCTCGGTGAAAATCACATCGTCGGCGACCATCACGTCATAGGTGTTGAGTTGATCAGGGGTTAGCAGATGAACCTGAGGCAGGTTGCGGACAGAGAGGCGACCGGCCTCCTCGGCGCGGGTGGTGACCACCAGGACACGGGGCCGGTCGGTGATCTTGGCGATCAGGGTCCGGGCGGCGCGGGTGGTGGGCGTATCGCCTTCAACAAACTCGCTCACCACATGGATACGCTGATGGCGGGCCCTATCTGAGAGTGCGCCCCGCAACGCTGCCGCTTTCATCTTCTTCGGGGTGCGCTGCGAATAGTCGCGGGGCTGAGGGCCGTGGACCACGCCGCCGCCCACAAATTGAGGCGCCCGGATGGAGCCTTGACGGGCACGTCCGGTGCCTTTTTGGCGGTACGGTTTGCGGCCACCACCGGACACCATGCCCCGGGTTTTGGTGGCGTGGGTGCCCTGGCGGGCAGCGGCCAATTGGGCTACTACTACTTGGTGGATTAACGGGACGTTTGTCTGGACGGCAAAGACGGCATCGGGCAAGGTGGCGGTACCGGTCTTGGCGCCCGAGGCGTCCAACACGTCAACGTGGCTCATTGTTCGGGGCCTCCTTTCACGGCACTGCGGACCAGGACTAAGCCGCCCTTCGGGCCGGGGACGGCGCCTTTAATCAAGAGGAGACCGCCTTCGGCGTCGACAGAGTGCAAGGTCAAATTGAGTGTTGTGCGGCGCGCGTTCCCCATCCGGCCGGCCATCCGCATACCTTTTAGAACCCGGGCGGGTGTGGCGCAAGCGCCAATCGACCCGGGTTTGCGGTGGTTGCGGTGAGCGCCGTGGGAGGCACCAACTCCGGCGAAGCCGTGGCGTTTCATCACCCCGGCGGTGCCTTTGCCTTTGGATGTGCCGGTGACATCTACTAGTTGGCCCGCCTCGAACACGTCGGCTTTGATTTCGCGGCCTGGTTCGTAGCTTTCCGAATCGGCCAGTTTGACCTCAGCGAGGTAGCGTCTGGGGGTGATCCCGGCCTTCGCGAAGTGGCCGGTGGCCGGCTGGTTGACGCGTTTGGGGGCAATAGCGCCGTAGGCGAGTTGGACGGCGCTGTAGCCGTCCGTTTCTTCGGTGCGCACTTGTGCCACCACGTTAGAGCCCACCTCGATCACGGTGAGCGGCACCAGGTGGCCGTCTGAGTCCCAAGCTTGGGTCATGCCCAGTTTGGTACCCAGCAGGGCCGCTTTGGGCCGTACTTGTTGGGAAACGGTAGTCATCGGTTAGGTCCTCGTGATCCTTGACGGTCGCCTACAGCTTGATCTCAATATTCACGTCGGCGGGCAGGTCCAGCCGCATCAGGCTGTCCACCGCCTTGGGCGTGGGGTCAATGATGTCGATCAGCCGCTTGTGGGTGCGCATCTCGAAATGCTCTCTGCTGTCCTTGTATTTGTGCGGGGAGCGGATCACGCAGTACACGTTCTTCTCGGTGGGGAGCGGCACTGGGCCCACCACCGTTGCTCCCGCCCGGGTCACGGTCTCCACGATCTTGCGTGCCGAAGAGTCAATGACTTGGTGGTCATACGACTTCAGCCGTATCCGTATCTTCTGCACAGCCATGCCGTGGCCATCTCCCTTACTGTGTTCAAGCCGGTGTTTGACCGTACCCCGCGCTCGGGCGTGTCGCCCCGTAGCTCATAGCTCGGCGCCGCTCGATTGTTGGGTTTGGTCCAGGCCTTGGCCTGCCCGCGGACGGGCAGATTGAGGCCGCAGGTCGCCCAACCCGTGCCGGGCAACCGGTACATATTGCCAGATTTCGGCCCCGATTGTGAAATCGTAGCCCCGCCGCGCCCCCCGCCGGACGGTCCGCCCCCATTGTCCCACGTTCCGCGCGCCCAGGTGCACGCCGGCGTCCGGCCGCGAGGGACGGTGCTGCGTGGGCGGGGAGGGACGGTGGCGTGCGGGGAGGAAGGGACGCGGGCATAGCGGCGTTCCATCAGGGCAGCATTGATGGTGCCGTGCGGGGGAAGGGACGGTGCCGTGCAGCGGGGGGACGATGCCGCGTGGCGGGGGGTGGCGTCCAGCCCCGCTCCCCTCCCCTGCGGCGGACGCTGCGGGGTCTGCGGCCCAGGGCCCGATGGCGCGGCGCGGAGGGGGTAACGTCCAGCCCCGCTCCCCCTCGGGGGCGGCGGCATCGGACGCGACGACGGTGGGGACGGCGGACCGGGGCCCGATGGCGCGGCGGGGAGGGGGTGGCGTCTGGCCCTGCTCCGCCGCCCGGGGGCGGGGTGAAAGGGC
>JAITJY010000102.1 GCA_031278675.1 Bifidobacteriaceae bacterium | reverse complement strand
ACCATCGTGATGGTCTCCAAAGCCCCGCATTGCCTGCTTGACCTGCTCTACCGCCGCCAGCAGGAGCGCTTGCCGGTGGACCTCCAAGCGGTTGTGGGCAACCACCCGGACCTGGCTGGCCTGGCGGAGTCATACGGCGTGCCCTTCCACCTGGCGCCGGTCACCCCGGACACCCGGGCCGCGGCCGAAGCCCGCCTGAAGGACCTGGTGGTGGACCTGGACGTGGAACTGGTTGTGCTGGCCCGCTATATGCAGATCCTGAGCGACGACCTCTGCCAGTTCCTCTCCGGGCGGGCCATCAACATCCACCATTCGTTCCTGCCCTCCTTCAAGGGCGCCCGGCCCTACGCCCAGGCCCACGCCCGGGGGGTCAAATTGATCGGCGCGACGGCCCACTATGTGACGGCGGAATTGGACGAGGGGCCGATCATCGAACAGGACGTCGAGCGGGTCGACCATTCCATCACAGCCGAGGAATTGGCCCACTTGGGCGCCGATGTCGAGCGCCGGGCGCTGGCCCGCGCGGTGCGCTGGCACGCCGAGCACCGGGTCCTTCTGAACGGCCTCAAAACGGTGGTTTTCCGCTAGCGCCGAAAACTCGGTAGAGACATCTGGCCTTCAAGTCTTTTATGATGGGCGCATGTCCGCCACCGGACCAGGCTCTCCCGCAGCGCTTCGCCGCGCCAACTTCGAGCGGCTTTTGAGCGCGCTGGCCGCTGCCGGCAACCGCGCCACCCAAGCCGAATTGGCGCGGCGTTCGGGGCTTTCGGCCGCCTCTGTGTCCAACCTGGTGCGGTCGCTGGAGCGGCAGGGCCAGGTCGTTGTCAGCACCGAGTTGTACCAGGGGCGGCGCAGCCGGGTGGTCGCCCGAGCCGTCCAGGCCGGCTACACCTTTGGCCTTGACCTGGGGCGGACGCACATCCGGGCGGGGCTGGGCAGCTTTGATCACCGCTTGGTGGCGCAGGAGTTCAGCCCGATGACGCCGGACACCTCGGCGGCTGACGGCCTGCGCCGCTGCGCCGAGCTTTTCCAGGCTCTGCTGGACCGGGCGGCGGTCACCCGCTCCGACATCAAAGGCGCGGCGGCGGGGGTGCCCGGGCCGCTCTCATCGCGCACCGGGGAGATTGGCGCGGGAGCGGTTCTACCGGCCTGGACTGGCATTGACCTGCAGGAACACTTCTCCGAGGCGCTTGGGATACCGGTCGTGGTGGAGAACGACGCGAACCTTGGGGCGCTCGGCGAGTTCACTTGGGCGACCCCTGTGACGGCTATGGCGCCGCAGGTCTACACCCGCTTGTCGGTCGGAATCGGCTGCGGCATCATCATCGACGGCGACCGGCTGCTGAAAGGGGCGGCCGGCACGGCCGGGGAGTTGGGGCACGTCAGCCTGGACACCTCCGGCCGGCTCTGCCGTTGCGGCAACCGCGGCTGCGTCGAGACCACCGCCTCCACGCCGGTCCTCCTGGAGACCCTGAGCTCGGCGATGGAACGCGAGGTCAGCTTGGCAGAGTGGCTGGCGATGGCGCGCAGCGGGCACAACGGCTCGATCCGCCTGCTGGAGGACATGGGGCGCAACGTCGGCGCCGCCATCGCCAGCCTGGTCAACCTGCTCAGCCCGGCCACGGTGGTGCTGGGCGGCCCGGTCACGGCGGCCGGCGCCCTGCTGCTCAACACCGTCCGCGAGACGGTCACCCGGCGCTCGATGCCGGCCCCGGCCCGGGCCGTCCAGGTGCGGCTGGCCAAGCACCCGGGGCTGTCCGAGCTGTACGGGGCGCTGGCTTTGGCGACCAGCACGGCCAAGACGGCTAGCTGAGCGGCGGGCGAGCGGACGGCATCGGGCTCGCCGATGGCGCCAGGGCAGCGGAAGGCGCCGTCGAGGCTGCCGCCGGGGCGGACGGCATCGTGCTCGCCAACGCCGAAGACGGCAGCGGCGCGCCCAAGCGGGCCAAGACGATTTGCCCAGTTGTGTTCACTAGTTGAAGGGTAAATAACGATTTGGGCTAGGTTGGCCTTCATCACTTGCACTCGCGGCCATTCCAAGAGAAGGTTGACCAGGACTGCAATCCGCTTCCCAGGCGCCCTGGGCCAGCCGTGCGCAAGCGGCCCCTGCGAGCGCTCGGGCTCCCGGGGCGAGGTCCGCCGGCGGGCCGGGAAGATCCGGCGCGCACCCGAATTCCGAACAGCGACGACGCGGAAGGATGACACAGAATTATGCGCAGTAGCCGATTCTTTGCAGCGATCGGGGCGGCCGCCCTGATCCTCGCAACCACCGCCGCCTGCGGCGAGGACTCAAGCAGCGGGGGCGACGCCTCCGAGGTCGAAGTCTTCACTTGGTGGACCTCCGGCTCTGAGGCGCTCGGCCTCGAAGCCCTCGAAGGAGTCCTGAAGGACAAATATCCCGACGTCAAGTTCGTCAACGGCGGCGTGACGGGTGGCGGCGGCTCCGCCAAGGAGTTGCTGCAAACCCGCCTGACCGCGAACGAGCCGCCGGACACATTCCAAGTCCACGCCGGCAAGGAGGCGCAGGACTACATCGACGCCGGGCAAGTCGAAGACGTCTCCGACCTGTACACCAAGTTCAGCCTGAACGACGTCTTCCCGCAAGACCTAGTCGACATGCTGACCCAGGACGGCAAGATCTACACCATCCCGTCCAACGTCCACCGCGCCAATGTGCTGTGGGCGTCCATCCCAGCGCTGGAGGCGGCCGGCCTGCCGACCGACAGCGCCCAATTCGCCTCAATTGACGACTTCATCAAGGCATTGGACACCATCAAGCAGAAGACACCGCAAGTCACCCCGCTGACGGTGGGCAACACCTGGACCCAGGTTCACCTGCTTGAGACCGTCCTGATCGCCGAACTCGGCCCCGACAAGTACACCGGCCTGTTCGACGGCTCGACCGACTGGGCCGGCAGCGAAGTCAAGGGCGCGCTGGAGAAGTTCGCCAAACTGATGAGCTACACCAACGCCGACCGCGAGTCGATGGACTGGGAGCCCGCCATGCAAATGCTGCTTGACGGCACCGGCGCCTTCAACATCATGGGCGACTGGGTTCCGGCCCTGCTCGACTCCAAAAACCTGGTGGCTGGCGTGGACTACCTCTACGCCGCCAGCCCCGGCACAGAAGGCGTCTACGACTTCTTGGCCGACTCCTTCTCACGCTGCGTCGGGGCGCCCCACAAGGCCGGAGCCGAGGCCTGGCTCGATGTCATCTCGTCCAAGGAAGGCCAGATCGGCTTCAACAAGGTCAAGGGCTCGATCCCAGCTCGGACGGACATTGACCTGGCCGCCGAGGGCTTCTCCGACTACCAGCAGTCAGCCGCCGACTCGTTCAAGACCGACGCCATAGTCGGCTCGATCCAGCACGGCGCGGCTGCCACCATCCAGCAGGGCAATGACACCAACTCCGCAGTCTCGAAGTTCACCACTGGGGCTATGGACGCGGCTGGCATCACCACCTTGCAGCAAGAACTGGCTGCCGCCTTCGCGTAACAGCCAAATCCTCCACAGGCCGGCGGCGCCGGCCGGGTTGCCTCGTAGGCCCGGTCGGCGCTGCCCCAACACTACGAGGCGTCGCCCATGAACCGGCTGAGGCGGTATGTGCCGCCAGTTCTTATGATTACCCCCTCTGTGATCCTGATCGGGGTTTTCGTCTACTACCTGATCTTTGGGTCCGTGCAGGTCTCCACCACCGACGCGCATTCGATGGCGCAGTTGGCGGGCGCCGCGCCAACTGAAGGCGTTGGCTTGGCCAACTACGCCGCCCTGCTGAAGGACCCCGGCTTTCAGCACTCGCTGAGGAACCTGCTGCTTTACACCGTGTCCTTCATCGCTGGGACAATGTTCTTCGGCTTCCTCTGGGCTTGGCTGCTGGACCGCCGCTCGCGGGCTGAGGGCATTTTCCGGTCGCTCTACCTTTTCCCCTTCGCCATCTCATCGGTCGCGGCCGGCGTGGTCTGGAAGTGGCTGCTCAACCCGACCCAGGGCGAGCAGGCCCGGGGGCTCAACCGGCTGTTTCACACCCTCGGCCTGACCTTCTTGGAGAGCGACTGGCAGATGAACCAGAACACGGGCATCACAGCCATCGCGCTGCCCGCCATCTGGCAGATGGCCGGCTACGTCATGGCGCTGTTCCTGGCCGGGTTCAGAGGCATCCCCGACGAGTTGCGCGAGGCGGCGCGGGTGGACGGCGCCAGCGAGTGGCGGATCTACCGCCACGTCCTGTTCCCGCAGCTCTCGCCGGTCGCGCTGAGCGCGCTGATCATCTTGGGGCACATGTCCTTGAAGGTGTTCGACCTCATTGTGGCCATCACCGGCGGCTACACCTTCTACCCGACCAGGGTGCCGGCCATCGACATGGCCTTCTTCCAGAACGGCGCCGACTA
>JAITJY010000096.1 GCA_031278675.1 Bifidobacteriaceae bacterium | reverse complement strand
TGCTCCAAGAGCGACTGTCCTGACAGGAGCACTGGTTCACAGGCGCATGGTTGGGCCTGATTTGACGGTGGCGTTGGCCGAGGTGTCCGGGTCGGTTCGTTGGCGCCGGATGGGGCGCGTTGGCCCGTTGGCTTCTTGAAGCTCGATGAGGGTTGGCTGACTCCAGCCGTCGGGCAGGCCGGGGCCGGCGGCGTGCCTGATCATGGCGCGCACGGTGGCGTTATGCAGCCCGGTTGTGGCGGAGAGTTCCCCGAGTCCGACTTTGGCTTGCCGCGCGACGTGTAGGAACAGCCGCCCGAGGTTGTCTCTGGCTTTGGTGGCGGCTTGTCCCGCCTGGAGGTATTCGGCTGTGGAGGTCAAGAGGTCGTGGACTTGGGTTTGGGTTATCTCAGCCACGGCGTTTGACCCGTTCGAGTAGCCAGAGGCGGCTCCATTGCTTCGATAACCTGCGGACTCCCGCCAAGTGGTCGGCGTTGAGCGCCCGGGCGATTTCCTTCTCTGTCAGCGCGAGTCGTTCGTCCATGCCTTGCAGGTGCGCCGTGGTCGTCTTAGGCGGGGGTGGGGTGGCGCATCTTGTGGCCGACAGCGGCTCTCGCGGTTCGCGGGGGCCTTCGGCTACTCCGGGCTGTTGGGCTTGGGGAAGGAAAGGCAAACGATCATGAGTCGATCAGATTCGCGTCCCCATTCAGGGGCGATAGTCGCGCGGCGGTGGAGGGCCGCCGTGAACGCGGTTACCGCTTTCGCTTTGGTGGTGGCTGGGTTGGTTGTGGGCGCCGCGCCGGCGTTGGCGGCGGATTATGTGACGGGGGAGTAGGGCACGTACAACGGTGCGTCGACGTTTTGGGGGAACTTGGGGATCGGTGGGGTGTACGGGTTGTGCATCGATCCTGGGACCACGCCCCCGGATTCGTTGGCGGACGCGAATGCCCGCAAGGTGTGCGGGACGGTGGGTTCGGATGGGAAGCCGGACAAGACCGCGCAGATCGCGTGGCTGCTGGCACGGCACCTTCACGACACTGACGCCGCGACGTTGGTGTCGTTGTCGCAGTTCGCGCGAGCCGAATACCACTCCGGCATCCCGGTCACCCACCAGGCGCGGTACAGCGAACTGGTGGCGGAGGCTGGGCAGGCTGGCCCGAAGGACGCCTACGCCGAGGTTGATCTGACGGGACGGCGAGTGTGGTTCGGGCTGGTCCAGGCCGGGCAGGCCGCCGAGATCACCGCGGGGACGATGCCGCGGGCCAACGCCGCCTACGTTTCGGGTTTCCAGGCGGTGGTGGCTATCACGTCGCCGAACGCCGTGTTCGCGGACGGGTCGAAAACCAAGACGGTGACCACCGGGACGGCGGCAGGGTCTTTGGCGTTCAAGACCACCCATGATCTGATCGCCGACGAGCAGGTCACAGCCACGGTTGCGGTCAAGGGCGTGCCGGAGGCGTGCTTCCTGGTCCACGAGGAAACCGCCCGGCAGTGGGTGTTGACTCCGCTATACACAAGCGTGGTGGGCTCGCACGCCGCGACACAAGACAAGACGAACTGGCAGCCGGTGGTGGCCACCGAGGTGACGACCCCAACACCCGGCAAAGCCGGGACAGTGGCGGACAAGGTGAGAGCCGACGCGGCGGGCGGCTCGCAGTGGCCGGTCAAAGAGTGGGCTGACGCGGCCCAGACCGTCCCGAAGACCTACTTCTCGTTCACCGCGACCGGGCAGATCGTCCGCTCCGACACGCCCCAATCCCCGTCGCGGACGCTGCCCGCCGGGGCGGCGGTTCTGCCCGGCAAGGCCACAGCGGTGGTGACGGGGCCAGGAGCGTGGACGACAGCCTCTGTGCCGCTGCCCGCCGCAGCGGGGGCGGGGCATTACTCGATCCGGTGGTGTTTGGACCGCGCCGATCAGGGCGCCAACGCGAAGTATCTGCCCGATGGGGGCCCGTTCTGCGACGACTACTTCTCAGCCGCGGAGCGGTTCGCGGTGCCGATGGCGTTGGGCGTGTCCACCCAAGCCCCGAACCAGGTCGTCCCGAAGGGAAAACCGGCCGATGACACGGTGACCCTGTTCCTGCCCGACCAGAACGACACCTGGATCGCCGGCGCGGACGGGCGACCGCTCACGGTCAAAGCGCGTGGCTCCTTGTACGGGTCGAGTGTCCCGTTCACCGAGCAGAACACCGTTCCCGCCGGGGCGGCCAAGCTGGGCGAGGCGACCGTGGACATCACCCTGCCGGTCTCCGGGCGCGAACCCGTCACCGTCGCCGCGCCCGCCGGGTTCAACCTGACCGGAGCGACGCATTGGACGTGGGTGTGGGAGGTCCGCCTAGCCGACCAGACAGCCGATGCCGCCCGGTTGCTTTCCGGTGACGCGAAAGACTCCTTCGGCAAACCCGGCGAGTCCGGCCTCACGCCGATGACGCTGGCTGTCGCGTCCGCGCTGCCGGACCAGCATCGGGCGAAAGGCCAAGCCCCGGACGACACCATCACCGTCTCCCTGCCGAACCCGAAAGACCAATGGATCGCGTTGCCGTCAGGGAAACCCGCCACAGTAAAAGCCGACGGGGTGTTCTACGCCGGGTCGGCGTCATCGTTCACCATCTCCGACCAGCCGCCCGCCGACGCGAAACCCTTGGGAGCCGCAAGCGTCGAGGTGACCTTGCCGACAAGCGGGCGCGAACCGGTCACCGTAGCGGCGCTGGCCGGGTTCCAGGTGCCGTCCTCCCAGTACGGGACGTGGGTGTGGCGGATCGACCGGGACCGGCAAACCCC
>JAITJY010000089.1 GCA_031278675.1 Bifidobacteriaceae bacterium | reverse complement strand
CGAAGTTCCCTTGATAATCGCGGCCGGCGTCTTGCGGCCCGGCCCCGCCCCGGCGGCGGGCCGGGCTCAGGCGCCTTGCCAGACGGTGTCGAACGGGGTGTGGCCGCCCACCCGGCCCTCTACGCCGCGGGTGGTGAACGCCTTGGCCGCGCGGACGGCATCGGACATCGAGGCGGCTTTCGCGGGCTCGGCTGTGATCGCGGAGGCGGGGGCGCGCACGGCACCCGAGACCCGCCCCTGGCCGATGTGCGTGGACAGGTTCACCTCCTACGTCAGGCTCCAGGTGGCGCGTGGGTCTCTGGGGCCCTCGCTGTTCCAGGTGACCAGGCCGCCCGATCGGAGGGTCTTGAGGTGCTTGATGGCTGTCGGCCGGGCCACGCCAGCGGCCGCGGCGATCTGAGTGGTGCCGAGGGGCTTGCGGGCCTCTTGGAGGAGGCTGAGGATGTGCAACGCCATCCGAGGCAGGGAGTCACGCAGCGCGGCGGCGATGGGCTGGTCGAAGAGCGTCAGGGTGACGCCCATAGAGGACTGCTGATACAGCGGGTCCACTAGGCCTCCCGCGCGCATATGTCCGAACATGCGCCGTATGCCCTCGCCCAACTCGCGGGCGATGCCCATCTCGGCCAGGACGCGGGCGATCCTCGGGTTTCTGGCGAAGCGCGGGATGGTGGTGGGGTCGCGCAGGTCGGCCAGGCCGGGGAACCGCCCGGGGTTGGATATCTCGATGCGGTTGGGGAATACCTCTACCCGGATGTGGTCGCCGTGCATGGAGTACGAACGGTGGACGACCGCGTTTACCAGGCCTTCCTCCCAGGCTTTCTGCGGGATGATCGGCGTGTCGTGGAATCGCCCGTCGTCTCCGAGGCGACTGAGGGTGGGAATCCACTCGGCGATCTGAGCGGTGGCTTGCGTGACTTGTTCCCCGAGGGGGCCGTCGAAGCGGATGTCATGCCCAGCCATCAGCGTCATGCGTGAACCGGCGCCGCGCTCCCGGTCGGCGTACTTGAGGACGCGGACGTGCGCGCCGGGGAACAGTTGGCCGGGATGGTCGGCGAACAGCAACCACGCGGCGACCGTGACTCGACCGTCGGGCGTCAGCAGTCCTCGGGCATGGAGCATGTCAGTGATCGACGACGATCCGATGCGCCGCTGGTAGCCGGCGCACAGCCTCTCGTCGAGGTAGTCCAACCCTGTCTGGACGGGGCGGGCGTCGAACGAGGACATCCCCCGATCGAACTCCAATTCCCTCTGCTGGGCGAAGGTGAGGCGTCGGGACTCGTCGCCGATGCGCAGGTAGCACTCGCCGCGTGAGGTGGTATGCACATGGTCGCTGGGTTGCACCCGGATGATCAAGGCAGTCTTGCCATTGGATGCTGTCAATTCCGAGACGGTGGTCTTGACCGGAGGCTCGGTGAAATCGATGGCGGCCTGGCGGAGATCGTTGGCGCGCCTCGAGGTGACCCCTTCGACCATGCCGCCATGCACGCCGACAACGAGATAGCCCCCTTCGGCGTTGCCGAACGCCACGAGCGGGACGGCGAGGTCTTTGGCCTGCGTGCGGCCCGACTTCCGGTCGAACCACTGATCCTCCGGCATGCTGCTGAGCACCTCCAGCGCCTCGTCGGGTGCCAGCCTCAAGGCATCCTCAACCGTGCCCATCATGGGGTAACTGTAACATATGGACAGTTCTTTACAGTAGAGTTGACAGCTTGCGCGGGTCACCCGGCGGCCCCGAGATCGAACTGTAAAGGGAACTGTAAACCCCCATCGCACGCAAGAACAGGGCTGCGACCAGGAAAGACGCGCCACTCACCGGGTCTATCGCAGAGGTGGCGCTTTACAGCTTTTACAGCTCAAAGACCCGTCACGGACGGTTGGCGGACCGGTCGGGCAGCGCTGAGCTGACCGCCACGTCGACGCCTACACCGAACTCGCCCGAACCGGAGGCTGAAGACTCGGCTCAAACACCAACAAACCCACAACTAAGCACATCTAGAGGCACCCCACAAACTCTCTCCGCTGCGCTCCGAGATTTTGCGGGGACCCAGAGTAGGCGAAACTCGGCTCTGGTGCAAAGGTTTCGGCTACATAGTGTGGCTAGGCCGGGGTCATGGGGAAGTGGGCCATTGGGACGGCGCATTCGAGGGCGATGGTGGCGGCGGCGACCGGGTCGATCACGCTCTTGACGGCGGCCAGGGCGCGCTGCGCCGCGATGCCGAACAGGGCCGGCCATTCCTCTGGCATGGCGCAGGTCAGGCCCAGCAGCGGCAGGAAGCGGGGCCAGAAGGCGCGCAGAATGTCGGGGGCGTTGTCATTGCCGAGCGTCTTGCCCGGGGGCATCCGGGGCTGGCCGAAGGCCGGCGAGCCAATGCTGGAGGCGACATATTTGACTGTGTCGGCCGGGTCTGGCAGCGGCCATGAGGTCTCGGCCTGGGCGGCCCAGGCGACCAGCCCCCAAACCGAATAGGCGTCCTCCAGCAGGAGCTTGTTCATCGGGTCGGAGAAGGGATACTGGGCGCCGTCCTCGGTTCCCGCCAAGACGAAGACCGATGTCGCCAGGTA
>JAITJY010000088.1 GCA_031278675.1 Bifidobacteriaceae bacterium | reverse complement strand
GGGAGCGGCATCGGGCGACGGGGCGGCAAACAAGCCGTGCCTGGTGCAAAGCGGGGCGGCGGGAGCGGCATCGGGCGACGGTGCGGCGAACAAGCCGTGCCTGGTGCAAAGCGGGGCGGCGGGAGCGGCATCGGGCGACGGGGCGGCAAACAAGCCGCGCCTGGTGCAAAGCGGGGCCCCGGGGATGACTGCGTGGCGGCCGGCGCTCCTTGGGCTGGGCGGCTACGATCTGGCCGGCGGCAGCTTGGTGCGGCGCTGGGCCCGGCAGGTGGACCTGGCCGGACCGGTCACGGAGTTGGCCCCTCTGGAGCCGGCGGACTTGGTACTGGTCAACGACGGCGACCTGGCGTACGCGAAGGTGCGGCTGGACCCGGGCTCGCTCGCACTCGCGCTGGCGCACGTCAGCCGGTTGGATGATCCGCTGGCGCGGGCCGTGACCTGGTCCATGTTGTGGGACATGACCAGGGATGCGGAACTGGGAGCCAGGGAGTTCGTGACGCGGGTGGTGCAAGGGGTGGCGGGCGAGACCGATTCGTCCGGTATGCAGAAACTGCTGGAAGCGGTGGCCACCGCGCTGGAGTTCTACACCGCCCCGGCCTACCGGGTGGCTGCGACCGTACAAACTGCCGAACGCTTGTGGGAACTAACAGAGGCTGTTCAGCCAGAAAGCGATGCGCAGCTCCAGCTTGTGCGGGCCTACTCCCGCCACGTCACAGCCGAAGGACAAATCGACCGGCTGGAGGAAATCGTCACCGGAGCGCGCTCCTTGACCGGCTTGGCCATTGATGCGGACCTGGCCTGGGATCTGATGGGCGGCCTGGTGGTGACCGGCCGGTTCGGTGAGGAACGGATCGACCAACAGCTCGCAGTTGACCCGACCAGTCGCGGGTTGGAACGGGCCGCCGGCTTGCGCGCAGCGCAACCCACCCCCGAAGCCAAAGCGGCTGCGTGGCTCCGGGCGGTCGAGGACCCGGCCACACCAAACGAAACACTCCGCTCGGTTGTCGAGGGCTGGAATCTGGTGCGTGATCCGGCGCTGCTGGTGCCGTTTATCGAGCCGTATTTCGGTGGGTTGGAGCGGATTTGGCGGACTCGGACGCCGCAGGTCGCGTCGACCATCGCTCGAGGACTGTATCCGAGCATCGCAGCCACCGAACCTGGCGTCGATGTGGTCGCCTTGACCGATCAGTTCCTCGAGGAACTGGGCCCTGAGCTGTCCCCGCTGCGGCGTCTGGTGGCGGAAGGACGCGATGGCGTTGTCCGTGCCTTGGCCGCCCAGGCCACCGACGCGGCCCAGCCCCCACTTCCGCGCTAGCGTAATACCCATGCCACAGCTACTCGCCATCACGCCCGCCACCGCTACCGCCGTTGTTCTACCGCATCACGCGGGCCTAGCCGCCTGGCCGGGGGGTGCGACGGGAACGTCCATCTTGCCCGATGCCGTCTCCAACGCTGCGCTGCCCGCCTGGCCGGGGGGTGCGACGGGAACGTCCATCTTGCCCGATGCCGTCCCCAACGCCGCGCTGCCGGGCTGGCCGGGGGGTGCGGCGGTGCCGGGCTGGCCGGGGGGTGCGACCGGAACGTCCATCTTGCCCGATGCCGTCCCCAACGCCGCGCTCGCTTTGGCGAAGGCGAGCCCCGGGTTCACGGAGCACTGGCCGCAGTGGGCGCGGTTCCTGATGGGCGCGCCGCTGCAGATAGTCATAGTCCTGCTCAGCGCCCTGGTGGTGTTAGCGGTGGTCCACGCAGTGATCCGGCGGGCCACCGACCGGATGGCTGGAGGCGGGAGGCGCGGGCGGAAGCGGGGGGCGTCGGTGGTGGCGGCGGCCGGGTTGAAGCTGGGGGGCGCGCCCCAAGATGAGGCTGCGATTGAGCGGGCTGCGGCCCGCCGCGCGGCGCGCTACAAGACCCTCGGGTCGGTGCTGAACTCGGTGGTCAGCGTGGTGGTGTGGGTCTTGGCGATCGGCATGGTCCTGGAGAATCTGGGAGTCAACGTTGGTTTGATAGTCACATCGCTGGGCGTCGCCGGGGTGGCTGTCGGCTTAGGCGCCCAGAGCCTGGTCAAAGACATGGTGGCGGGGATCTTCATCCTGGTCGAAGACCAATACGGCCTAGGCGACCTGGTCGATGCGGGCCCTGCGACCGGCGTCATCGAGTCGATGAGCCTACGCATCACAACTCTGCGGGACGCGGACGGTGTGGTCTGGTATATCCCGAATGGTTCAATCGCCCGGGTCGGGAACAAGACCCAGGAGGCGCGGGTCGGGCCCAAGACCCAGGACGGGGCTCAGGCGGCGAACGCCGATTCGGCCGACTGAGGGATCATCATCATCTTGATGTGATCAACCAACTGGTTAGTATCCGCACCGATCACAATCTGGACCACCCACCCTGAGATCACCACGCCGTAGGCGCCCAGGGCTTTGAGCCCTGGGACGTCAATCAGTGCTGGATTGGCGATCTCGGCGCGGATGCGCTTGGCACACGGCTCCACCAACGTGATGTTGGCGGCGCCGCCGAGGCGTTCGACCAGACTTGCGGCTAACTCCACCAGTGTTCCTTCGTGGCGTGGCCGGTCCTGGGGCCGGCCTGACTTGGCGATGTGACGAGGGTAACACGTGATGCACATCACTCTCATCCCACGGGACTGATTTGGGCCGTGGCCGCATGGGGTGGGGCCGGCTGGTGGGCGCAGTTCTAATCGCGCCGGAGGCGCCGGTAGGTGACGCGGTGCGGGCGGGCCGCCTCGACTCCCAGGCGCTCCACCTTGTTGCCTTCATAAGCAGCGAAGTTGCCCTCGAACCAGAACCAGGCGGCCGGGCGTTCGGCATTACCTTCATAGGCCAGGATGTGCGTGGCGACCCGGTCCAAGAACCAGCGGTCGTGGGACACCACGACCGCGCACCCGGGGAACTCCAGCAACGCGTTTTCTAAAGAACCCAGAGTCTCGACATCTAGGTCATTGGTGGGTTCATCCAGCAACAGCAGATTGCCGCCCTGTTTGAGGGTCAATGCCAGATTCAGGCGGTTGCGTTCACCCCCGGACAGGACCCCGGCGGGTTTTTGCTGATCCGGCCCTTTGAAACCAAAAGCCGAGACATAGGCCCGGGACGGCATTTCGACTTGTCCCACATGAATGTAATCCAGGCCATCCGACACCGTTTCCCAGACCGACCGCGCGGGATCAATCCCGCTACGTCCCTGGTCAACATAGGAAATTTTGACGGTTTCGCCGACCTTCAAGTCGCCGGCGTCGAGTTGTTCAAGCCCCACCACGATCTTGAACAATGTGGTCTTTCCAACCCCATTCGGCCCAATCACACCCACAATACCGTTTTTCGGCAGGGAGAAACTCAGCCCGTCGATCAGCACTCTGTCGCCAAAGCCTTTACGCAGGTCCCGGGCCTCCAACACCTGGGAGCCGAGCCGCGGGCCGGGTGGAATCTGGATCTCGTCGAAGTCAAGTTTGCGGGTGCGTTCCGCCTCTGCGGCCATTTCCTCATAGCGTTGGAGCCGGGCCTTCGATTTGGCCTGCCGGCCTTTGGCGTTCTGGCGCACCCAAGCGAGTTCATCCGCCAGACGCTTGGCGAGTTTGGCGTCCTTGTGTCCTTGGATCTGGAGGCGTTCGCGCTTTTTCTCGAGGTAGACGGAATAGTTTCCCTCATAGGCGTAGGCCCGTCCGCGGTCCAATTCCAAAATCCATTGCGCCACATTGTCCAGGAAATAGCGGTCGTGGGTCACGGCTAGAACCGCCCCCGGATAGGCGGCCAGGTGTTGTTCCAACCACTGGACTGATTCGGCGTCGAGGTGGTTGGTGGGTTCGTCTAGCAGCAGCAGGTCGGGTTGTTCCAGCAGCAGCTTGCACAGCGCGACCCGGCGCCGTTCGCCCCCCGAGAGCACAGCTACTTCCGTGTCTCCCGGGGGGCAGCGTAGCGCGTCCATCGCCTGTTCAAGTCTGGCGTCAAGGTCCCAGGCGCCCGCATGGTCCAGCGCTTCTTGGAGTTCGCCCATTTCCGCGAGCAGTCGGTCGTAGTCCGCGTCAGGGTCCGCCAACTCTTCGGTGATCGCGTTGAAGCGGTCCAGTTTGGCTTTGATCGGCGCCACGCCCTCTTCGACGTTGCCGAGCACCGTCTTCGATTCGTTCAACGATGGCTCTTGGAGGAGCATCCCGACGCTGTAGCCGGCGCTCAGCTTCGCTTCGCCGTTGGACGGCTGGTCCAGGCCGGCCATGATCTTCAGCACCGATGACTTGCCTGCCCCGTTCGGCCCCACCACGCCGATCTTGGCGCCGGGGTAGAACGCGAGCGTCACATCATCGAGGATGACCTTGTCGCCGTGGGCTTTTCGGGCGCGCTGCATGACATAGATGAACTCAGGCACCGCACTAGGTTACGGCCTCCGTCTCCCCGAAGCTAACCCGCGTCCGCCCCCAGCGATCCGCCGCTCACCCCGTGCGGCTGCCTAGCACGATGCCGTCCAGCCCGCCGCCCAGCCCACCCCAGAACCCGGCGCGGCGCGTCAGCCGACGGGTGCCGGCTCGGCCGCTAGCGCGGCATCGGCCAAGGCGAAGGCCTCCTCGGCCAGGGCTTGATCGACGAGCGGCGAATCATCCGCCGACAGACCCGGGGCAACCGCCTCGAGGTAGGCGTCGTCACTCGGCAGGCTGACCGCGACGGTGCCGGCTTGGACGCCGGGCGAGCCGGCACCGTCGGCGGCAGCGCGCTGCCGGTTGTCTTGGTTGCGGCGAGAGAACTGCGCCTTGCCCCAGCGCAGGTTGTGTCCCACCGCACGTGCGGTGATCTGCAGGGTGACGCGCTCTTTGCCGTCCTTGTCCGTCCAAGAATGCGGGGCGAGGCGCCCGGACACCAGGACTGGATCGCCTGGGCGCAGAGAGATGAGAACGTTCTCAAGCAACCCTTTCTGGGTGACTTTGACGTCGAACCAGGAAGTGGGCGTTTCGCGGATGCCACCCTCCGAGTCGCGCCACCAGGCCGTTGATCCCATGCGGAAGACCGCCCAGTGGGCGTCGTCCTTGCCATAATGCCTGGGTGGACCTGCCACCCAGCCCTCTACGTTGACCGTGATCTCATTGTTCATCGCTGTCAGGCTCCTTTGCTTAGCGGGGCGCCCAATGCGCCACTCGATGACTCTCATAGTGCCGTGGCGTCCCGCGACGGCGTCCCCGGAAAAACCCCGGCCTGTGGATAAGCATTCTCCGTGGGCCTCCGGCCCCGGGGCAGATTCCGCCAGGAGGAGCGGGATTACAGCTCGCCGCCAGCCGCAGCGCCCGCTGCGGCCACCCTATCCGTCAATTCGGCCAGCTTGCTGATGTCGGCAAGCAGCGCAGCCGTGGGCCGGGCCAAGGTCCGGTCCACCACCGGTTCGATCGCGCCCCGCAGCCGGCGCTCCCATTCCGCACGCCGTTCGCGCGCGACCTTCTTGCCGCGCCACCAGCGAGCCATCCTGCCTGGTAGAAGCGGCAAATCGAGGACGCTTAAGGCCTGCGTGAGGCGGGCCGCAATGTTGACCGGCGAGCCGACCGCATAGGCCAGCGCCAGGCTCCATTGATCGGGCAGATGGTCCATCGCCGTGACGGCCCAGTCATCGCACACGGCGCGCAGCGCGGCCGCATCCGGCACCACCGCAGGCGCGACCTGACCGCCCGGGGCAGCTTCGGCAACGAGGGCGTCCACCGCAGCGGCGACAGCGGCGGCCAGCCACGCGGCATCGACCTGGGTAGCTGATGTGTCTTCCGCGAGGCGGCGGGCGGCCTGTACCAGATCGGCGGCCGCATGCCGCAGACCGGCGGTCCGGTGCGCGGTGTGCGCGGTCAGTTCTTGGCGCAGCGCTGCCACACCGTCACCCGTCACCGCAGACACGGACGCCACCGTGATAGATGGCAACGAGTCCCCCACCAGCAGTTCGGTCAGTGAGCGGGCAATTTGTCCGGCCTCGGATGGGTCTAGTAGATCAATCTGGTTGAGCACCACCACGTTGGCGCGCCCCGGATGTGCCCGAGCCACCTCCGCGAACCGTTGGTGCAGCGCCGGGTCGGCGTACTTTTGCGGATCGGTGACCCACACCAGGACATCTGCCAGCGGCAGCAGCCGGTCTGCGGTCAATTGGTGGGCTTGGACCGCCGAATCATAGTCCGGCAGATCGACCAGGATCAGGCCCCGGAATTCGCCGATGTGTTCTTCGAGAACGGAGTCTCGTTTTATCCAGGCGTCGCGGTCAACGCCCAGCCATTCCAGCAACTCCTCAGCGCCTTCGCCCCAGACGCAGGCATTCGGCTTGTCCGTGGTGGGACGGATAGCGGACACTTCAGCGAAGTCCATTTGCGCGATGGCGTTGAACAGCGACGATTTCCCCGACCCCGTGCCGCCTTGCACCGCCACTATGGTGTGCTCCACGCCCCGGTCGAGCCTCTCCTCCAGCCTGACAGCGGCCATCAGCGCCGTGGCGGCCGGATCGGGGCCAAGCCGCGTGGCACTCAGCTCCGCCGCCTCGCGCAGGTCAACCAGGGCGCGCCGCAATGCGGCAACCGGCTCGCCACCAACCGGCCCGGCCGCAGCCCCAGCGGCAGCGCCCGGCCGAGCCACAACCGGCTCGGTCTCACCCGGCTCAGCAGCGGCGCTGTCGGCACCGGCGGGCTGGGCCACAACCGGCTCGCCACCAACCGGCTCGCCACCAACCGGCCCGGCTGCAGCCCCGTCGGCAGCAGCGGGCTGAGCCACAACCGGCTCAGCACTAACCGGCCCGGCGCCAACCGGCCCGCCCTCAGTCAGTTCGGCGTCCATCAGTCCTCCCCTACTTCTAGCGATCCACCACACCCAGCCCCACGGCACTGTGTGCTGCTCATACACCCTCCCTGTGCGCGACTTTGCCCAACCGCTCGGCGACCCACGGCAAGACCCGTGATGGCTCCTGGTCAACCCTCGCCAAGGCTTGCCGGAACGGGGACAGAGCCCGTTCGACCGCGCCGACTAGCGCATCCTCGAGCGCTGCCCGGCTCCGGTCCACCAAGACTCCAGCCTCCTCACCGGTCAATTGTGCCAAGATTTCCGCAGGCGCGGCCACCGACAAGGCTGCGGCCTGGACCAGCCGCACTACTCCGGCCTGGGTCAGCGCCTCGGCGAGGCGCCCCGCCCGGACCATCCCCGGATCGGCAACCGCCCCGCTCACGGCCGCAGTCCACTGGTGAGCGGTGGCCTCGCCCAGCGCCGCATCGCCCGGTGCAGCACCGCCCGCCACCGGGCCACCCGGGACATCCCGGAGTCCCGCACCAGCGGCTTCGCTTGCGCCAGCCAGTTCACCTGCGCCAGCGGGTTCATCCGAGCCAGCCAGTTCACCTGCGCCAGCCGGTTCACTTGGGCCAGCGGGTTCATCCGAGCCAGCCAGTTCATCCGCGCGCAGCGCGGCCTCGCGGGCCGCCGCCGGCGCGACCGCTTCCGCCAGTTCCCGGCTGCCGCTCGGCACGTCCGCCCCACGCCAGGCCGTGGCCATCCCGACCCGAGCGGCGCGGGCGGAACCGGCGGCGGTGCGGGAGACGGCATCGTCGATGGCGCGTCCCAACGAATCCAAGCCGGAACCCCAACGTTCCCGGTGCGGCGGTACCCCGACGCCCGCCTCCGCCACATCCACGAGCGGCCCGCGATGACTGGCTAAGGCCGCCCACACGGCGGCCACAGCCGGCGGGGGCGGGCCGGGCAGCGCGTCACGGGCCTGGGCCCTCAACGACTCGGCGGCGCGATCCGTGGCTTGGCGCAGCAACCCCACTGCCTGCGCATGGACCAGTTGGTCCGTGGCCAGGTCCTTGACCTGACCGGCGAGCGCCGCCAACGACGGCAGCGGGGGCGCGGGCGGTAGCGGAGCCGATAGCGGGGCCACCGGCAGCGACGGGTTGCGGGGGGCAGGGTGGCCGAAGGCCGGAAGCTGGCCATCCAGCCAGTCTTTGATGGGCTCAAGACACTTAAGCGGCACCGCCTGGAGCGCGCTAGCACCTGCGGGCACATGGAACACCGGGATGAAGGCAAGCTTCACCGCCTCAAGGCGGCGGGTAATGTCAGCCCGGATGATCTCCCAGTCCCCGGCAGGCACCCGGCCCACCACGAACGCAGTGGGCGTGCCACTCGACCCGACAGCCCGCAGCAGGTCCCAGGTCAGCGCATCGCCGTAGCGCAGCGCTGATGTGACCACCAGCCACACGCCAACCGGCACATCGGGTTGGGCCACCGCCGGGTCATTGCCCGCCGCGAACGGGTCACCACAATCCAAGATGGCCCAGGGCGCAGGTACGGCCGGATCGGCTCTGAGCTGAGCTTTGGTGAGCACCGGATGCGCGCCCAGCAGCGCGGCTGCCGTGGGGTCCGCCAGCAACTGCGGTTGTTTGGTGGTGGGCCGCAGTGGCCCGGCCGGGCTGAGCACCTTCCCGGCCAATCCATTCGCCAGAGCTGATTTGCCCACCCCGGTGCCACCAACCAATGCGACCACTGCTGGAGGGGCCTGGCGACGCAGTACCGGCAGGACGGCGGTGTCCAAATGGGCCGCGAGACGCTCCGAGCGCTCCGTCGCGGCGGCCGAGGCCGGCGCCGGGAACGGGAAGCGTACCGCGTCAAGATCAGTCCTGAGTGCACTGGCCAAAGCTGCCAGGGTGTATGTCTCGGACGTGCTGTTCACGTACATACCTTCTAACTTTTTCCGGTTTCGCACCAGTCGAGCCCCTCCAAGCTCCCCGTTGGCGGCGCCCCGCCGCACCAATTTTGGGCCCAATCAAGGATAAAACTCCTGATCAGACGCACCTCGCCGGCGTTTGGGGCCACATTTAGGCCGGACGCGCATTCCGGCCACGCGAGGCCGGGCCCCCCGGGCAGGGTAGTGTCTTGGCCTGTGACAACATACCTGCGGGCCGATGGCCGAACCGTTGACCAACTCAGGCCTGTGGCCATTGAACGCGGCTGGCTCGACCATGCCGAAGGCTCCACGCTCATAACGTGCGGCGGTACGCGGGTGTTGTGCGCGGCATCGTTCACACCGGGCGTGCCGCGATGGCGCAAAGGCGGCGGCGAAGGCTGGGTCACCGCCGAATACGCCATGTTGCCGCGGGCGACCACCCAACGCAGCGACCGGGAATCGGTCCGGGGTAAGATCGGCGGCCGCACCCACGAGATTTCGCGCCTCATTGGCCGCGCCCTCCGGTCGGTGGTCAATCTCCGCGCGCTCGGTGAGAACACCATCCAACTTGACTGCGACGTGCTGCAGGCGGACGGGGGGACCCGGACGGCATCCATCACGGGGGCCTACGTCGCATTGGCCGATGCCGTCCAGTGGGCCCGCGCCAAAGGTTACGTGGGACAGGGCGCGGCAGCCCTGAACGGATCGGTGGCTGCGGTTTCTGTCGGGATAGTGGACGGCACACCCATGCTGGACCTGCCCTATGCCGAAGATGCGCGCGCCGAAACGGACATGAACGTCGTGGTGAACGACTCCGGTCAGTTCATCGAGGTGCAAGGCACCGCCGAACATGCACCGTTCTCCCGGATGGAACTGGACCGGCTGCTCGACCTGGCGGTGGGGGGCTGCGCCCAGCTCCGCCAGCTACAAGCTGAGGCGCTGGCCCAGGACCTGGCATGAACCGCCCTCCCGCGGGCGGGACGGCATCGGCGGGCGGGGCGCACCGCGTGCTGGTGTTGGCGACACACAACGCGCACAAGGTGCGCGAACTGCGTGCCATCTTGGCTGAGGCGGACGCGCTCGGCCCCTTGGAGGTAGTGGGCGCCAGCGAACTCGGGGTGGCCGCCCCACTCGAAGACGGGTTGACTTTCCAGGAAAATGCGCTGCTCAAAGCACGATTCGTGGCGCAGGCGACAGGGCTGGCGGCGGTCGGCGACGATTCTGGTCTGTGCGTGGCGGCGCTCGGCGGCGCGCCCGGGGTGTTCTCAGCGCGCTGGGCCGGCGGCCACGGCGATGATGCCGCGAACCTCGCGCTGCTGTTGGACCAACTGCGTGACGTGCCCGAGAAGGGACGGGCGGCCTGGTTCGAATGCGCCGCCGTGCTCGCCTTACCCGGCGGCGGCGAACACGCCGCCACCGGCCGCATGGAGGGCCGCTTGGCCTACGAACCGCGGGGCGCCGGTGGGTTCGGCTATGACCCGATCCTGATCCCTGACGGGTTCAATGTGACCTCCGCCGAATTGGAGCCCGGCCAAAAGAATGCGATCTCGCACCGCGGTAAGGCGTTCCGGACGTTGGCCCCAGCCATCCGCGCACTGTGGTGCTAAGGCCGGTGCGGGCGGAGCAACTGCGGGTCAGATAACTGCGGGTCAGATAACTGCGGGTCAGATTTGGTAGGCCGCGCCACGGCGGGCCAGGTAAACCGGGCGGGAGTAAACCGCGCGGGCCGCAGCCAACGTCACGGCCGGATCATTCCAGGGCGGGAGATGGGTGATGACCATCCGGCGGGCGCCGGCGGCGGCCGCCGCCTCACCGGC
>JAITJY010000066.1 GCA_031278675.1 Bifidobacteriaceae bacterium | reverse complement strand
TACTGGGAATTCCACAAACGCCGCCACCACCACAGAACCCACGGCCACCAAACAACCCGCCACTACACACCCGCCGCCTAAGCCCGCCCAGCCCGCTGACCAGGCAAATCGTGTCACTTGACCGGCTCTCCTCGTCTTGATTGGTCCCGCACTTTGGCCGGTCTGGGTCCCCGTCGCCGCTCAAACCGAGCAATTCACCGAGACACGCTAGCTTTCAGGGATTAGCTTCAACTGAGAATCCGCTGCCAATTCAATGACTCGACCAGCGCCCCGGCCCCATGCCCCGGGCTCCGGGCCGGGGCTCTTGGCAGAGTCTGCTGGTTGGGGTTGTGGGGTGTTGCTGCGTCGGCTGTGTGGCGGCTCCGGTGGTCGCACCGGATTCAGCGATTCACGACTCGTGTTCAGCGGGGACCAGGGCGGACCAGGACAAGACCTGGAATGAAATCTGCCCCTGGGCGCTGACCAGGGGATAAATTGAAACACTCGACACGGCTGGGGCCGCGATGGGCTCGTCGAGCGTGCCAACTCATCGGTTCAGGGCCGCGAGTGTTTCAATTTATCTCCTGGATTTCGTCGAGTGTTTCAATTTATCTCCGCCTCTCAGCATCACCGCAGGTCAGAGCGTTGGGCTTGGTTGGGCAGGAGATAAATTGAAACACTCGCCACCGGAAAGGAGATAAATTGAAACACTCGACGCGGCAGACAGCGCCCGGCGCGGGCCGACTTTGCTCAAGGCCCTGGGGTTCCCGGGGCTGGCGCTTGCGGGGAGCCGTCCACCGTGGCGGGGTGGGTTGGCTGGCGCTTCCGGGCACGGCCCCCTTTTCGGGCACAACGGGCGCAGAAGAAGGTGGCCGGGTCATGGGCGGCGGGTCAACCTGTCCGCAGACCACTGGCCGGGCACAGAAGAGGGCGGCCGGGTCAGGGGCGGCGGGTCAACCCATCCGCAGACCACTGGCCGGGCACCGGTTCGCCGCAGCGCGGGCACGAGCCCGATTGGTCCAGCGCCGAGCGGACCACCAGAAAGCCATCCCGCACCAACAACTCTGCACCGCAACCCCCGCAGAACGTGGTGCCACCATCGCGGCCCGGGACGTTGCCCAGGTAGACGTAGTGCAGGCCGTTGGCCAGCGCGATCTGGCGCGCCCGGCGCAGACTAGCCACCGGCGTGCGCGGCCGGTCCAACATGCGGGCCGCCGGGTGAAACGCCGAAAAGTGCAACGGCACATCCGGGCCGAGTTCCTCAGCCACCCATTGCGTCAAACGGTCCAATTCCGCCGGGGAATCGTTGAGGTCAGGGATTACTAACGTGGTCACTTCAGTCCAGACCTGAGTTTCATGTACCAGATAACGCAGCACGTCAAGCACAATTTCAAGCCGCCCGCCAGTGATTTTTCGGTAGAACTCAGGCTCAAAAGCTTTCAGGTCAATATTGGCCGCATCCATTGCCCCGAACAGATCAGCGGCCCCCGCAGCGGTGATATATCCCGCACTGACTGCGATGTTCTTCAGACCGCGTTCCCGGGCCGCCGCAGCCGCATCAACCGCGTATTCTGTGAAAATGATCGGATCATTGTAGGTATAAGCGACACTTATACAACCGGTTCGTTCGGCGGCTGCCGCAATCTGTTCCGGCGTGGCATGCGCCATCAGCGCATCCATATCCCGCGCCGTAGAAATATGCCAGTTCTGGCAGAACTTGCACCCCAGATTGCACCCGGCCGTCCCAAACGAAAAGACCCGGCTGCCCGGCAGGAAATGATACAGCGGCTTTTTTTTCGACCGGGTCCACCGCGAAACCCGACGAGCGCCCGTACGTCGTCAATTCCAGCGCGCCGTCCACATTTTGCCGCACAAAACAAAATCCCCGCTGCCCGGGCCGCAGCCGACAATACCGCGGGCACAGATCGCATTGGACCCGCCCATCCGCCGCAATATGCCAATGCCGCGCCGCGCTCACGGCCCACTCACCTCGCGCCCAAGGCCAGTTCGCCCCGCCAGCCAGCGGCCCGCCCCAGCCCAGCGCCTCGCACCCAGCGCCCAACCCCACGCCCGATGCCGCCCGCCCGCACAGCGCCATCGCCGCCACCGACCCGCACCTCAGGCCGACAATCCGGGGCGCCCAGCGCGATCGGGGTACCGAGCGCGATCCGGGAGGCCTGGGCGCTCATCAGCCCGAGTTCTCCTCGAAGGCAGTGACCGTGTAGCGGTCAATCCGCACGTCATCCGACCAGTAGCCGGCCGGTAGGTGCGCCTTGCGCACCAAGTGCGCCAAGAACAGCTCAGGGGTCGGGAGTTGTTCCCAGACCTGCGGCAGGAACGTCCCCCTGTGCCCGCGAGTGTGCAGGATCAGCCCATCGACTCCCGGACGCAGCCGGGCCAACAGGTCGGCTCGGTCAGCGAACTCGAGCGGTTCGGGCGCAGACAGGACCGAAACCTCGATCCTGGTCCGGTCCAGTTCGTCTGCCCGGAGCGGTGGGAAGCGCGGATCGTCGAACGCCGCTGCCAGCGCATTCGCTTGAACATCAGCCCGCAGTGGGCGCCACGCCTCAAGCGAGCCGATGCAACCGCGCAGCTCGCCGCCTTGGGTCAGCGTCACAAACGCGGCCCCCGGCCGCTCCAACAATGCTTCGACTGCAGCGTCCGAGCCGACTGCGCCCGCCGCGACCGCCGAGTCCCGGGCGACCGAGCCCGCCGAGTCCCGGGCGGCCGAATCCGCAGCGTCCGAGCCCGCCGCATCCGCCCTTGATCCGTTGCGGCGCCGCCGCCCCAGACGATCAGCGATAGCTTGCCGAGCCAACCCCGTCAAAACGGGACCGGCGGCTGGGGGGAGAAGAGACGTCATCGTCCACCGGCCTGGTGGTACTGGATCGCCGCGTAACCGACAACCGCGTTCTTATCGCCCGCTGTGTCACCAGAATTGCGGTAATCCAGGAGGTGTGCAGCGAGGCCTCGACGGTGGGCGATTTCGCGCCAACCGTTGACCGGATACACCCCGCAGGCATCTTCGCCCTTAATCTCGCCGGACGCGCCAAGCATCCTGGCAATAGTACGTTCGTCGCGCTCAATGGCGTTCCAGTAGGGAAGATAATGGGACAGATCTGAGCTGATGACGACCAGCGTCTTGGGGTCACCGTAGACGGAATCGATCATCGTGGCCACCGCGCCGCTCTCCGCCCAGCCAACTGCCAGCGGCAGCACTGGAATGTCTGGCCCCAAGGCGGTCTGAATGAAAGGTAAATGGACCTCCAAGGAATGCTCGCGCCGGTGGACCTCGGGGCTGGTGATGATCTCAGGGAGCACCCCAACCCGGGCCACTCCCTCCTCCCAGACCGGGACATCACCCAACGGCGTCCGGAAATACTCCACCCCAGCCAGCGCAATCAGCGGCGTTGACGCATAGTGGCACGGCCCCAACAGCACCACCTGGTCATAATCCAGCCCGCGCAGCGCCGCGTAAGCAATCCCCGCCGTGGGCCCCGAATAGATATAGCCCGCATGCGGTGCGATCAAAGCCTTGATCCTGCTGCCCTCGCCGACCGGCTGCGGCCTCGCGTCCAACGCCCGCGCGCCATCTTCCAACAAGCCTTGGACCTGGGCCGCCAGTTCATCTGCGGCCGCCGGGTAGAAGGTCCCCGCCACAGCCGGTTTACGCACCAGTGCCATGAACCAAGAGTAGTAGGAAAACCGCTTAGGCGGCGGTGGCCGGATGCGTCAGGTCCACGATGCGTCGAGCAGGCGCGCGGGAAGCTAACGCGAAAGTGAGTCGTCTGCGCAGGTCAGCGCGTTGCTCTGGGCGTTATGTCCGGTCCCGCTTGCCCCCATCACGGCACCGCCCGGGGCGCGCGGGAAGCTAATCCGCGTCAGCGAACGAGACCCGATAGACCGGGTTGAGCGCGTAACCGCGCCCCCTGACAGTCGCTATAACCCCAGGTAAACCTAGCTTTCCGCGCAGGTGAGCAATATGGACATCCACCGCGCGGCTACTCTCATCCAGTTCGCCTCGGGTGGGTCCAACCTCCAAGAGTTGGCTCCGTGTGACCGGTTCGCCGGGCTGGGCGGCGAGCGCGGCCAACAAGTGGAACTCGCGGGGCGTGAGGGCGCGGGCGGCGCCATCGACCTTGGCAGACTGGTCCGACCGTCTCAGGCTGATCTCTGACCGAACCGGCAAATCACGCAGCCGGGCCTGAAAAGCCTGCGTCGCAGCGGCCGCCGCCTCACCGGAGACCCGGCCCAGCGGGGCTGGGCGCACCCTGCCTTGGGGCCGTTCGGCCATCTCGGCGCGGCGGCGAGCTCGACCGCCTGGAATCACAATCAGCGGTCCGCGATACGCGGGTCGGCGCCGGTAGCTCTGGATCGGTGCGGAAGGAAATGCGGGAGCATAAGCTGAAGCAGTCATTGGGAGAAGTCCTTGTGTTCTGGGACACCGTGCCTATGGCGGCTGGGCGCCGCAACTAGTGCCCTGGGCGATTAGTCAGCGAGGTGGCGTTACGCCTGACACAGACACATTCGGCCGCAGGAACACTGCGGCGCCACGTCAACGAGTCCCGCCGCGCGGGGCCCACAAGTTGACGTGCTTGGACTCATGGCCCGACCTTTTCATGGGATTCGGCTGCGGTCAAGTACTGGATCACCTTTTAGACATTTGTTAAGAAGCGCGGTCAAACCTGGCAGTCACAACCAGCCCCGCCCAGGCCACCGCAGCCACAGCCGACCCAGCGCGCCCCGGCCACAACCAGCCCCGCTCACGCCAGCACTGGTGCGCCACCGCACCCACAGCCGACCCAGCGCGCCTTGCCCACAACCAGCCCCCGCTCACACCAGCACTGGTGCGCCACCGCGCCCACAGCCGACCCGGCGCACCTTGCCCACAACCAGCCCCCGCACCCGCCGCCGCCGACCAGCAAAGCGGACGCACACCGCCGAGAGACGGCAAGATTGATCCCATGAAACCGGATGAGACGATCAAGGTGGGCGGCTTCAGCGTCGAAGTGCGGCGCAAGCGGGTCAAGTCCATCCACCTACACGTTGAGCCCTCCGGCCACCTGTGGCTGTCCGCCCCCTACCGCTGCCCCACGGCCGCGTTGACCAAGATGGTCGCCGACCGGCTCGTCTGGGTGCGCCGCCAAATGGCACAGTTCGATGAGTTGCGTGCCACGCCACGCCTATGGGGCACCCCCTTGGACGATGCCGTCCCCCCACTCGCCCTCGACGCCCTCTACCGCAGAGAGTTGGCTCAGGCAGCAGCGGGACTCGCCGCGCACTACGAGCCGCTCGTGGGGCGGTCTGCCAGCGCCTGGCGGTTCCGCTGGATGAAGACCAGGTGGGGGTCCTGCCACCCCGCCACGGGCCGGATCACGCTCAACTTGGCGCTGGCCGCTCTGCCCAGCATTTACCTGCATCAAGTCGTGGTCCACGAGTTGGTCCACCTGCGGGCCAGCGGCCACGGGCCGGAGTTCTACCGGCTGATGGACCTGTACATGCCGACTTGGCGATCCGTGCGGCGGGCGATGCGCGGCATCGTCCCACTGCGCCCCACCTGAGCGGGGCGCTCGCGGGGCGTCACCCGAAGCCGAAAACCGGCGGGAAGGCGAGCGCCACTGCGGCGGCCCAAACACAGTAAACCGGCAGGTAGCCGGTGTGCCAACGCTCCAGGGCGACGAACGGCGAGCGGCGCAACCCGAAGCGAGCGGCGAACCAACCAGCCCCGATCAATTGCCCGGCCAGGAGAACATTCAAACCCAGGGCGGCCAGCTTGTTGGGACTCGTCCCCCATTCGGCGATCCGCCCGAGCATCGCAGCCAGCACAACCGAATCCACCGCCAGCGCGCACACCACCAAAGCGAACTGGAGCCAATCGAACAGGCCGGGCGGAGCGAGCCGTTCCCGCGCGGACGCCGCGAACAAGACCAGAGCGACAACCAGCATGAGAATCGCGTCGAACACGATCAATTCGTCGCGGTCAATGTAGGCCAGGTCGCCCGCACTGACCAGCACCGGGAGCAATGCGACCAGCATCGCCAGCGTCAACGGCGTGAAGATCTTGGTCAGCACCGGCGCCATGTTCTCGATCAGTCCCTGTTTCGCCTCGACCAGCCAAGCAGCGACCAGCAACGCCGCCGGCATGCACACCGGCAAAATCCAGCCGTCCAGCGCCCACTCGTAGTTGTACCCCAGATTCTGGAGCGCCGTCACCATCAACCCGAGCAACACCCCGCCGCCCAGACCAATCAGCGCATAGTAGATCGCCAACTCGCCCGAGAACCGCACAAAGTCAATCAGCCGCCGCTTGACCAGTTCCCACCTGCCGCAATAGACAATCCCGCCCAAGCCCCAGAGCACTATCGGCACGTGCAGAGCGGTCAGTGTTTCCGTTGAGCCGCCTGGCGCGAACGGGAACAGGTTGACCGCCAGCGCAAGGATCACCCCCGCGCCCGCCACCGGAATCAGCACCGCCCGCGCCGTGGGGCGCCGCCACGCGAAGTAGGCGATCAGCCACGGCCAGACCGCGAACCCCACGTTCAGTCCGAACGCCGCGCCGTAGCCCAGCAGCGTTTTCATTCCCCAAACGGTCACTCCCGCGCCGCCCGCAAGCGCCAGCACCAGAGCCAAGTCCTGCCCGATCCCGCGCAGCGCTGCCGCCCCGCCAGTTGCGCGCGATGTGCGCGCGCCGGGCGCGCTAACTAGTCCCGCGCCGTTCGCACCGGACTCCGGGGATGGCTCGCTCCGGCCCGCGCCTGCGGCCGCGCCCGCCCTCCCCAGCCCGCCCTTCCCGCCAGGGCCCGCACCGGACCCGCCCTTCCCGCCAGGGCCCGCACCGGCCCCAGTCGAAGGGCGCGGCCCGTCCGGCTCGCCAAATCCGCGCAAGCCGCCAAGGCCCGCGCTCGCGGCTGCGTCCAGCCCGCCTAGTTCGCCAGGGCCGTCCAGTCCGGCCCGGCCATCCGGTCCGGCCCGGCCGTCCGGTCCGGCCCGGCCGCCAGTGGCGCCGCCAAGAGTCAGTTGCAGCCACAAGCGCTCGGAGTGCTCCTGGGCAAACTCGTGCGTGATCGCATCGGCCCGGCCCAGCCGTTTAACCGCGACCAAGAATGCCTCATCGGAGTCGAGTCCCACCGCTTCTAAGTCCGCGATCTGGGCGCGGAGGTGGTCCTCGAGCTCGGCAACGTCATCGTCCACTATGACGCGGGCCCGGCCCTGCGCCTGACGCCAACGGTCTATCTGGGCTTCGAGAGCGGGATTGGCGGTCATGAGATGACCGTCCCGGCGGGGCCTGGGAGCGTTCGGCCTGGGAGCGTTCGGCGGGGCCGGGGCAGTGCACGCGGCGGGTCCGTGTGCCACACCTGACGGAGGGCTTCGGCGACGACCGACCATTGCTCGCGCCTAGCTTCCATTTGACTACGGCCGCGAGCTGTGATATCATAGATTTTTCGCCGCCGGCCGCTTTGCGAGGCCCCCCACGCCGATTCGATGAACCCGTTCGCCTCGAGCCGGTGCAACAGCGGATAGAGCATGCCATCTGCCCAGCTCAAACGGCCTCCCGAGAGTTCCGCGACGCGCTTTTGGATGGCGTAGCCGTAGCTTGGGCCGCCGGCCAAGATCCCCAGCACCAGCGGCGTGGCCGATGCCGCCACCAAGTCTTTGTCAATTCGCACAGCGTTCGCTCCTCTCGTTTTCGGCAGCCCACGTGGACGGCACGGCGCTGGTAGCGCAAGTCATCCGTTGCGCCGACCCCTAGAAGTACTAGGTATGAAAGCCTAGCACATCTAGGTATAGCGCCGCGCGGATCACCCGCAGGCGGAGCAGCGCTCGCGCAACGCACCTGCGTGATCTTGGGGACCGACCAGCCCCGGGCGGGTGGCCGCACCAACGCGCCGCCGCGCAGCGGAGCGGCGCTCAGCAGTTCCAGTTGAAACGGGCGGGATGTGGTTCGTTCGGGACGGCCGCTTCCTGGAGCGAAGCAAGGAGCCGCGCGCCCTCCTCCGCAGCGATCGCCGCATAAACGGTGGCGTCCGCAGCCAGGCCCGCAGTCGCATAGGCCACGGCCGCCGCGCCGTAAAAGGCCAGACCCAGCGCATGGGTTGGCGCATGGATGGACGATGCCGCCTGCCCCACCGCCCGCGCCGCCGCCTGTGCGATCGGGTCGCCTTCGGCTTCGCGAGCCGCCTGGTGGCAGGCCAGAATGGCAGGCTTGGCCTGCGGCAGCTTGACATCACCGGCCAGCCACCGCCTAGCTGCGGCGAGCGCGGCGGCGGGGCGGGGGTCGGCGGGGCGGGCGGCATCGTACAACGGGAGGTAATGATCCTGGGCGTAGGCGACCGCCCACGCGGCGACGGTGGCTTTGCTCTGCGTTTCCATGAGCCGCATCAGCGCGACAATGGACGGAGAATCCACGCTGAGCAGGGTCTTGCGAAGCGTCTTGGCCAAGGCAGGCTCCCTTCTGGCGGGCGAGTCGCCCCCAACAGTAAGCGGGGTGCCAGGCCTGACGCAAGTAGCTCGGCGGCAAGTGGCGCGAGGCACTGTTCCCGTTCGCTTGGGCGCAGTGCGCCCGATTCAGGGGCGAAGACCGCCCGGCCCGCAGCTCCTCACCATAGTGCTGCCCCGCCTCCAGGCGCTGCCCTCAGGGTGAACCGCCTTCCCCGCCGTCCCTGACCGCCAACTACCCGAGGAACCCAGGACAACCGCCACCCGGACGGACAACCGGCCAACGCGGCGCGCCCAGGAGCGGCGCGAGCGCCCCCGAGGCGCCCCCGAAGGCGCCCCCGAAGAGCCGATTCAGCCCTTCGGGCGCCCCACGGACTCCTTCAAACCCCTGCTCGCGGATCTGGGTCAGACAAATTGTCGTACCCGGCTCGTAGGATGGATGCCATCCAGAAAGGTCGGTAAACGAAGTGGTCACGAGAGTACAAGTCCAGCCAACGCTGTTGGCTTGGGCCGCCGACCGGTCCGGCCTAGATGAGGCAACGATCACGGCCAAGTTCGCCGCGTTCCCGAAGTGGTTGGCGCGGGATGCCGATCCCACCTTCAAGCAGTTGGAGGAGTTCGCCCGCTACACCCACACGCCTCTCGGCTACCTTTTCCTGGCAGAGCCACCTACGGAAGCGGTGCCGATTCCCGATTTCCGGACTATGGGCAACCTCGCCATTCCTCGTCCCTCTCCAGACCTGTTGGACACCATCTACGACTGCCAAACGCGCCAGGAGTGGTACCGCGACTACGCACAGGCGGGGGGGCTCGCCCCGCCTCCCTTCGTGGGTTCCGTCCAATCCGGCGGCCCAGTAGCCGATGTCGCGGCCACTATCAGGGACGCGCTTCAGTTCGGGACCACTCGCCGTGCCAGTTACCGTACCCAAGACGATGCTCGTGGCTACCTGATCAAGGCCATTGAAGACCTCGGCATCCTCGTGATGGTCAACGGAGTGGTCGGCAACAACACCCACCGCAAGCTGAATACCGACGAGTTCAGGGGCTTTGCCATCGCCGATCCGCTAGCGCCGCTCATCTTCGTCAACGGAGCTGACACCAAGGCCGCCCAATTGTTCACATTAATCCACGAGCTTGCCCACATCTGGGCCGGGGACACGGCGCTGTCCGATGCTGACATGTCCGCGAGGAACGGCCAAGACAAGGAGCTTTGGGCTAACAAGGTGGCAGCAGAGGTGCTCGTTCCTCAGGCTGAACTCAGAGCAGTCTGGCCCGCGAGTAGCAACACGAGCGACCTGGAGCGGACGGCTGGCCGTTTCAGGATCAGCACTCTCGTGACGCTCAAGAGCGCGTTCGACGCCGGATTGATCGGCTGGGACGACTATCGCAGCCGCTACCGGGCCGAGTGGGACCGCATCCAGGAGTTCTTGAACGAACGAGGGTCTGGCGGCGGCGGCAACTTCTACAACACCCAGCCGTTCCGCGTGGGCCGCCACTTCGCCAGGGCTGTCGTCTCCTGGACGTTGGAGGGCCGCACCCTGTTCTCTGATGCCTACGCCCTGTTGGGGACCGCCAAGCACGAAACCTTCGAGCGACTCGCGGAGGCGGTGATGGCCTGATGTACCTGCTTGACTCGAACGTGTTCATCGAAGCCCACCGCCGGTACTACGGCATCGATTTCGTGCCGGGCTTCTGGGACTGGCTCCACCTCGGCCATAGCCAAGGGAAGCTCGCCAGCATCGACAAGATCAGGGAAGAGATTGCAGCAGGAACCCACGGCGACGCCCTGAGGGGTTGGGTGAAGGGCCACAAGACCCTTTTCCTTCCCATCGACGCTGCGGTGCAGGCCAGCTTCCAACGGCTATCAGCTTGGGCAATGGACCCTGGCCACGGATACACCCCGGCGGCGCGTCACCACATCATGTCTTTCTTCTGCTTGTTGCGTGCGTCTTGGTGTAGGCAGCGGTGATTGTCTGAACGTCGAGGCCTTGGCGGCCGAGGCGCTCCCGCCCCCGCAGTTCGTAGAATTACCGGGGCGGCTGAGAGTGGTGATCTACATCCGGCACCACCGCCCCTCCATCGCGGCGCCGCCGGGCGCCGCGCACGGCGCCCGCCAGGTAGCAGCAGATGATCTGCGCTGTAGTGAGCAGGATGTGTGCGGGGGTGAGCAGGATCCGAGTCGAAGTGAGCAGGATGTGGGCCGGAGTGAGCAGGATGTGGACGGGGGTGAGCAGGATGTGGGCGGGGGTGAGCAGGATGTGGACGGAG